>CAYNDW010000650.1:0-4187 GCA_964395375.1 uncultured Cytophagia bacterium | reverse complement strand
CTTGTCTACTTTTCCCCTTTGGCTCATTTTTACTTAACCATCTGCATGCGCCCGCGATAAAATTGCTCGCCGATTTGCAGCCTAAAGAAGTACACGCCGCTCGCCACGAGGTTGCCGGTGTGGTCATGGCCATTCCAATGCTTCTCATGCAAGCCACGTTTATGCTCGCCATTTGCCAGCGTGCGCACCAGCTCCCCGCGCAGATTAAAAATTTGCAGCTTCACTTGCATCGGCTCTTTCACGGCGAAGCGAATCGTGGTGGAAGGATTAAACGGATTCGGATACACGCTCGCTTCCGTGAACTTGTCGATCTCGACTTCTTGCTGCGAGGTTGCGAGCCGTTCCTCTTCCGCGGCTTTGGGCAAACCGAGAGCGATGCGGCTGAACCACACCTCATCCGTGGTCGTATTGCCGGCGAGCATCATCAAGCCCGTCGCGCTCGTGACGGGCGTTGCCGGCGCGGAGAGATTGGCGAAATTGTGCGCCGCATTTTTCATGAACACGGGCGCGAACGCATCGATGATCGTGCTTTCTTGCCCGAACGCGACCGAGACGTATTCACCGATATTGGGTGTGCTGCTCGCGCGAATGCCCATCAAATAGAGCCGATTGTTGCTCGCATCGAGGGCCAACGCCGGGCTGGCCCAATCATAACCGATATTCACAATGAACTTGGTCCACGCGCCGGTTGCGCTGCGTTTATAAAGTGTGTTGTTTGGGTCATCGGGCGCAGTGGGTATGGTGCGCGTCATCACATACACGACGCCGCTGTTCGTCACACCGGCGCAGAGCGAGCCTTCGGGCGTTTCCGTGCCGAAGCGCGCGATGGAGTTGGTTTCGTCCGTCCACTTGTTGTTGAGGTCGGTATCGAGATGCTTCATAAAGCCGAACAGTTTGCCGCTGTTGGTGTTGATCAAACTATAAAACACGCCGACGTGATTGCCGCTGGCGGAAAAAGTCACGGCCTCGGTTTGGCCCTTCACGCCGGGCAAGCCGCTTTTGATTGGAATCGTGGCCGACCATGTGGCGCCGTTGTCTTTCGAGACTTGCGTTTCGAGCACGTTGTTGTTGATGCGAAACACCCACAGCGCGTTGTTCTTCGCGCGCGTCATAGTCACGACATTCGCGCCCGTGCCGTGTGCAAAATCCGCAAGCGTGGTTTGCTTTTCAATGGTCCAATTGCCCGCGTTATACCCGAGGCGAAAGAAGATCGCGCTCGCAGATTGTGAGCCGAGCACGAAGAGTTTTTTGTTCGCCACATCGACGATCATGTCCGCGCGCGCGCCGGCTCGGCTATCAACCAAAAGGTCGCGGCTCCAAGCTCCGCCGTTGAACGACCAAAGATACCATTTGCTATCCACCGCGTCTTGCGCGATCGCCCACCACTTGTTGTCGAGATAGAAAACCTTGCTCTGGCTGGAACGATCAAGCGCGGCTTTCGTGTTGCTCGCCAACCGCGCGCCGGTTTTTGGAATCGGCAATGCTTTGATGTTATAACTCGGCGAAGTTGCGTCCACATTCTGCTTGCTGGTTTGCGCAAGTAACGTGTAAGCGCCGGGCGCAGGATTGATCAGGCCCGCTGCGCTATTGAACAACAACGTCACCGCCGCGTTATTCGCAAGAGTGCTCGGCACCGTGACCACGGCTTGACGCAACGCCGCATTCACACTCACGGCAAAAGCATTCACGCCATTCACTTTCACCGCGCTCTTGGCCATGGTCCCCGGCAATTGCGTATCACTCGGCCAAATGACTTTGATCGTTCCGCTGCCACCGGTCAAGGCGCCACTCGCGCCGAGCGTGATGGGAATTTTATAACTCGCCGTGCGCTGCGTCGTGTCGGGTGTCACCGCGATATTGCCCAACACAATCGGCGTTACGTTCGTGCCGGTAATTTTGTAGATCGGTGAAATTGCATCCGTGGACTGCACGCTCGTGCGCGCTTTCAAAGTGTAATCGCCGACGGTCGTGGGATTAATCATGCCCGCGCCGCTTTTAAACAAGACATTCACGAGCGCGCCGCCTGCGAGATTGTTCGGCACCTTCACGGTGGCCTTGCGATTGAGCGGCGCAGTGGTCACGCTCAAGGCATTCACGCCATTCACGGTCACGAGGTTGCTCGCAATGCTCGCGGGAATTTCCGTGTCGCCCGGCCACGTGATGACGATGGTGCTCGTGCCGCCGGTAAGCGCGTGCGTTGCGCCGAGCGTGATCGGAATTTTATAGGAAGCGACGAGGCCTTTGGTTGTGGGCGTCACCACGATATTGCCCAGGGTCACCGGGGGCTTGCCGCCTTTGATGGCAAAAAGTTGAAACCACGTGTTGGCTTTGGTATCGTTCTCCGCGGCCACCAGCAAGCCCGAGCACGAGTTCACAAAATGCGGCGGCGTGGAAACGTTGTGAAAATTATCCGAGGCGATTTTAAAATAATTCACGCTCGCGGCCGTGGCGAGGCTGTCTTCTTGATCGAGCTTGCATTTGCGATAGCGGCCGGAGCGCGGCGAGCCGAGCGTGGTGGTGAAGACGTACAGCTCGTTATTGGTTTCGTCGATCGCGAGCGCGGGCCGGGTTTCTTCGCTGCTGATGAAAACCGTGTGTACGCTCCATGTGCCCGCGGGCTTGCGCTTATAGAGCGCGATGCCGGTCGAGCTTTGATCGTCGGGATTGGTTTTCACCACCATGTAAACCGTATTGGTGGGCGAAACCATCATCGCAAGATGATCATCGGCAAACGTGCGCGGCGGCACGCCGACCTTGCTCGTCTCGTCCGACCACACATTATTGGCGTCGCCGTCTTTGTGTTTCAAGAAGCCGTATTTCGAAAGCGGATCCGTGTCTTCGCCATAGCCCACGCCGACATAATTCACGCCGTTGGCCGTGAAGCTCACTGCGTCGCAGTTCACGGTCGGCGAACCCATTTGCTTCACTTTAATATCGCTCGTCCAACTGACGCCGTTGTCGTTTGAACGCCGCGCATAGAGCACGGCCTCGCGCACGCCGAATATCCAAAAGTCGCCGTTCTTCGCGCGCGTGAGCACGCACGGATTTTCGCCTTTGTGCGTGAACCCGAGCAGCGTCTTTGGAAAGCCGGCATCCTTCGTCCACGCCTCCGTGTTCGGATTGTAAGTCAAACGCAAAAATTGCGGACTGTCCGCGGAATTGTGCGAGAGCAGAATATAAAGTTTGTTCGCGGCGTTATCGACGTAACAATCCGGAGCCGCAGAGCCTTCGATGCTCAACTTCAGCGCCTTCGTCCAAGTCGCGCCGGCTTGTTTCCACAAGAACCAATCGTTCTCCAAGTTGTCTGGCGCCGCGACCCACCATTTATCGGCATGAAAAAAAACTTTGCTTTGATTCGGTTTGTAAAATTTGCTCGAACCACCGAACGTGCCGGAAATCGCGGAAGGCCCGGTCGCAGCGGGCGGCGTGCAGCCGGCAAGCGCGGAGGACTCGCTGGCAACGACCTCCTCGGCAGTTTCGTCCAACGCGGAGACACTATCGCTTTGCGCCCCACTTGCTGTAGAGGGTGCGAGGTCTTGCGCAAAAGCCAAAGGCGCAAGCCCGGCAAACATTAAAAGCAAAACCATGTTGCGCCCACTCTGCACTAGCCAATTTGAATACCGCTCTAGACAATACCACATGATACCAATCTCCTGTTTTAAACAGAAAACGACCGGCACGCGCAAGGCTGGCTCAGCCTCGCGGCTTGCCAGAAAAACATTGCCGCGGCAAATTTATTTTATTTCCAGGCCCAAGGCCTTGCTTTAATTGCGGTGCAGACAAACAAATTGCGAGAGGTATTCCTGTCCTTAGGGAGGTTGCGGCCCCGTTCTCGGGGTTCTTTTAGCCGTCCGTGGGAGATCGAAGCGAGGTGTGTAAGCTGCGCTGCATGCAGCCTGGAACATGCGCCAACACTCGTTGTCTTACAGGCCAGCACGACGATTCGCGGAAAGAAAAGTTCTTCCGACTTTCCTCTTGCAAAGCTCGCCAGCATGCCGTACTTTGCGCGCCCGAATCAAGGCCCAGGCCTCACCTCTTGAATGAGTTGTCTGCCCTCTCGACTTGAAGCAGTAACCTACCCGTTTCTTCGCTTCCAGCACAGAGTTCGATACGAAGCCGTGGCAAAGTGATTTGAACGAACGCGTGGAGCAGCGTGCCGCGCGTTTCGCCCTAAGTCTTACGATGCG
>CAYNDW010000649.1:0-4194 GCA_964395375.1 uncultured Cytophagia bacterium | reverse complement strand
CAGGAAGGAGGCGTGGAGAATGCGTCCGGTATGCACGGGCACGGAGGTGTGCTCGGAGGCGGTGAGGGGGAAGATGATCGAAGCGAGATTCATGGCAGTATTGAGTGCTTGGAGTGATGGAGTTTTGGATTTATGGATTGTTGGAAAAGCATTTGACCCTTGCTCCGCCGTTCCCAATATCCATTACTCCAAGTTGCTATTGTTGCAGTGCGTGTCGCTTGTCTCTACTCTTTTTGGCACGACGAGGTGCTTTTGCGGCGCCGCGATATTGATCGAGAACGGCGTTCGCCGCGTGATCGAAAAATTCTTCGCCGCAATTTTCACATTTCTCGCGCGTAACGTGGGGTATGGTAACGGCGCCTTTGGCGGTTTGAAAAGCCATCGTTCCCGTGATGGTTTTTATTTTGCGCGAGGCGCAGTTGGGGCAGGTCGTGAGTTTCATAATATCACCTAGATTGAAGTTGAGCGTTTGGAAGATATGAGAATGTACAAAGTTTCCTTTCCGGTTTCATCGACGTGAATTTTTCCTTTGGTGTAAATCAAGAGGCCGTCGTAAGTGAAGCTTTCGATGATGTGAAGTTTTTCTTTTTTGCCGGTTGCCGGGTTGCTCGAACGAATCGTTTTCTTGATGCCGTTGGCATTGAGTATGGCTTCGAGCACGTCGGGTTCCGTGAGCGCGTCGGCGAACATTTCCGTCTCGGCTTTGCCCGTGAAACGATAGCGATTGGTAATGATGAGTCGTTTGATTTTGAGTAAGAGCGCGTGCATGGCTTTCTTTTATGCTGGTGGCGGAAGACGGCATGAATATATGCACGCCACGTGCGGCGTGCAATTCATTTTGTCAAATCAAACTGCACAAACTCTTCTTCGGTGCATGGAATCGTGAGCACCGCATCGCCGTTGCCGTCCATGATTTGATGGACTTGTTTGAAAAATTCCGGCGTGTTCAAGTAAGCGAGTGCGAAGCGGCCGCCCGTTTTTTTCATTGGAATCATACCGAGGCGTCCGAGAATTTCCGCGCGGGTGAGTTCGGCGCGACGCAATTCCACGGGCAGCTCGATTTTTTTGCCGCCATATTGCAGCGTGACGGTGATGTTCTTGCTTTGCCGGGCCTTTTCGGCCTGTTGATCTTTTTGAATTCTGCGCGCTTTGAGCCACGCCAAAAGCGAGAACAGCGCGGCGAGCAGCCCGACGAGAGTGCCGAAGGTGTTGAAGAGGTCCATGTTCATTCCTTTCAAATTTCTTCCACGCGGGTGATGGCGTTGTTCTTATCGAGCACGATTCGCACGCGAAGCGTCGCGCCGGGCGTTGCTTGGCTATAGGCGGCTTTGGGCTTGAGCGCAAAAGATTGATCTTTGAGCTTCGGCAAAGCGGCGCGCAACGTGCCGTCTTCGTGCTTGACCACGGTCGCCTTCTTTTCTACTTCGCCGTTTTTATAAACACTCTGCGCTTGCGCTTCCGCGGCGCGTTGTTGTTTTTCGATAGCCTTCAGCATCTTGAGCGCGTCTTTGCTCGTGTCAAGCGGCGGTTGTGGAAGTCGAGATTGTGAAAATTGCGTCGGTTGTGCTTTGCGTTTCGAAATATTCGGCGTTGTTGCTTGCTGTTGAGCCGGCTTGGGTTGAGACGGTTGGGGCGCAGCAGGTTGTGACGGAGCCGTGTTGTCAGGCTCGCCTTTATCGCCGATTACGGGCACGACCTGCGCCCCGAGCAAGCCGCCGAAAGCCGAAGGATCGGGCAAGACCCGAAGCGCACTGTATTCATTCACGCCGTCCTCGTTTTTAATCATAAGATAGCGCGTTTGCTCCGGCTCCGGGCCGGGCCATTCCATGAGCTTCAACAGCATGGCGATGCGTTTGAGGTCGTAGAGATGTTGGTGTTTCGGATATAGGTCCAACTTTTTGAGAACTTCACGTTCGAACTCCACACGATAATGCTCCAATGATTCCGGCGCGGGCTTGCCTTCCGTTTTGCGCACGCCGGTTTGCCAGCCGTTGCCGTCGAAAAGTTTTTCGTATCGCGCTTTTCGTTCCGTGAAGAACAGCATTGCGTTCAGTTTCACCGAACCCATACCCAAAGGTTTGCCCATGCCGAGACGATGAGACAAATCCTTTTGCTGATTAAACTCCGGATGCGCCAAAGGCTGCAATCCCCAGCACAGCGCGCCCAGTTCGGGATCGGAGAGGTTCTCGAAATAAATGCGAAATGTGAATTTTGTTTTCGGTTTGACCGGCTGGAATTGCGTGTGTTGCGTGTCGTATTTCTCTTTTGCTTCTTTCGTGGCAATTTCTTCTAGGGTCTCATCTTTTTCCGAAATCACTTTGCGCCAGTCTTCATTTGAAATGCCCTCCTGCTTGCCTTGATGCCAATAGAATTTGCGGCCGCGAATTACGGTTTTATCCCTGTCGCCGTAGTGATAAAGCTGGCGCGGCTTGTTCGGCTCATCGCGATTGGGCTGCACGAGATAATGCTGAAACGCTGTAGGCTTGGGCGAGGCGAGAATGCGCGGCACGAAAGGGCTGGCTTGCAGCCACGGCTGCTGCTCATCACATTTGGCATCGGTGACGAAGACGCGGCTGGCATAAGCGTAAGCTTTGTCGCCGGGTTTGGCGCCGCTTTCCGGGCCTTTGGCGTGACCGAAAAGGGCCTCGGCGAAGTCGAGGGTTTGCACTTCTTTGCAATATGCCGGCACAAAGTCGTTGGGTGTGGCGGCTCGTTTTTCTTTTTCAATCATTGCTGGGATTCTAAAATTCGGACTATGGCCGAAATAGAAAATTTCATCGCCGGGTTCGTCAACATAGAAAATCGGCCGACCTTCCTTGAGCATACCCATTTGTTTGTCGAATGGCGGGTCTGCTTTCTGAAAATCGGTGAGGGCATCGCGATAGTCAGTGATAGCTTGTGGGGCTATCTTCAAAGGCGTGACATTCTTGTTGGCCTGCAAAACAATGGCGAATTTACTGCGTGGAGACTTAGTTTTTCCATCACCAGTTTCAAGCATGCTGCCGGAGCAGACCATGACACCTTGATAAGAACGAGCGGCATCAACTGCCCCGATGTTTTTGACGTGAACGACCGGCCCAAACTTGCCAATGCCTTTCTCAACGTCAAAACTGACGGAATGATACTGAGGAAGATAACCGGTTGAATTCAATCCAATGAGACCGGGAATTGCGTTATCTGAAATATGCTTTTCCTTGATGGTCAAATAACCAGAGCGTTCAGGCAGTTTCAAATCTGTTGGCGTTTGGGCAGGCTTGATATACCAATCGTCGCCATTTTTAAGCAAGTAGCCTGCTCGGACATTTCGCCCAAACTTGCCGAGAACGTTACGATACGGCTCGGCTAGCGGATCGTCCTTCGGTGCGGCGACAGCGCGATAAAAGATTTTCGGAGACATCATGACATCTGCTATCTTCCCATAACTCACCACCTCCAGCAAGTTTCGCAACATGCCACGCAAGCTGCTGCCGGGGATCACGGGCTGTTTGCGATCGTTCGTGTAGAAAAAATCCGGCGTGTTTTTCGCGCGCTCGCGGAAGGGGCGCTGCTTTTCCTGCTCGCTTTCCGAGCGCAAAAAATCCGGCACCGGTAACGCGCACCGCACATAGAGCGGCGCTTTGGCGGTCAGTTCGACTTCAAAATAGCCGGTTTTGCGATTCGTGTGAAAGCAATCTTGGTCCGGCAATTCACTTTCTGGATCTTTGGCTGCGGGCACGACTATTTCCGGCAGCGGCACGAAGTTATACGGCGCGCTGGCGGTGCGGTCTTCCTGCGTCGGGTTTTGATGGGAAGGGAGTTTCATTTTTTTCCTCGAGCTTATAGTAAAACAGAACGCGGTTGTCGTAGAGCATGAAGAATGATTCTTGTTTTCAAAACTGCGCGTTAGCCGATTGCATTAGGCTTGCACGGCGTATATGATTTGAAGGTTGACAAGTCGGCTCATTGCGATATAAGCCTGGCCTTCATCATCATGAGCCACGTAATGCCGCACGCAAAGTTTAGCTCGTTTATTCGCTTGCGGCGGATTTTGCTCAACCGGCAATGCGTGACATAAGCCTTGTTGGCCTTCTACAAACAAGCAAAAACCATCTTTGCACTCGCGAAAATCAGGTTCGCCCCAGATTATATTACATTCGTCGGGAAGTGTATAATGCACCGGCTCAGCGCCATCAATAATTCAGCGAGAATCAAAAC
>CAYNDW010000648.1:0-4195 GCA_964395375.1 uncultured Cytophagia bacterium | reverse complement strand
GAACACGAGCTACACGCTCGCGAACGGCGAGCGCACGCGGCGCATTTATCTCGATAGCACGGCGAGCACGTTGCGTCTCAAAGTCGTGCAAGAAGTGTTGGATCGCTATCTCCCTTACTACTCGAACACGCACAGCGTCATGCACTTCGGCGCGAAGCTTTCGACGCACGAGTATCATTGGGTGCATGACATGGTGCTCCAGTTCGTGCATGCCGATCCGCAAATCTACACGGCGTTCTTCCTCGGCAGCGGCACGACCGCGGCCATGAATCGCGTGGCGCGCACGCTGCGCGAGAAAAGGCCCGAGCGCGACGTGGTGCTCACTTCGATCATGGAACATCATTCGAACGATTTGCCACATCGCAAGCACTATCGCGAAGTGGTGCACGTGCCGGCGCAAATGGCCGCGCACTCCCTCGGCTGTGTCGATCTCGATCGCATGGAACAAGCGCTCAATGAGCACAAAGACCGCGTGAATTATATCTCACTCACCGGCGTGTCGAATGTCACGGGCATCATCAATCCTATTCATGAAGTGGCGGAGATGGCGCATCGCCACGGCGCGCTGATTGTGATCGACGCCGCGCAAATGGCGGCGCACGAGCCGATTCAGATGAGCGGCCACGCGAACGCTGGGCGCGATCTCGATGTGGTCGTTTTTTCCGGCCACAAAATTTATGCGCCCGGCTCGCCCGGCGTGGTGGTCACGCGCAAAGATTTGTTCGCGGACATTGAGCCGCAAGAAGTCGGCGGCGGCATGGTCGATACGGTTTGGGTGAATCGTTATACCATCTCGAAAAATTTCCCCGATCGCGAAGAGGCGGGCACGCCGAATATCGTCGGCACGATTGGCTTGGGCGCGGCGTTGTATGCGCTACATAAAGTCGGGATGAAGGTGATTGCCGAAGATGAAACGCGGCTCATCAATTATGCGCTCGAAAAAATGAGCGCCGTAAACGATCTCATCATCTACGGCGAGACCGATCCGAGTCTCTGCCAACGCACCGGCGCGATCTCTTTCAACCTCCGCAATTTCGATCACGGCTTGACCGCCGCAGTTTTGAACGACTATTTCAACCTCTCCGTGCGCAATGAATGCTTCTGCGCGCATCCTTATGTGCGTGAGATGGTGATGCTGAGTCTGGCCGAAGAGGCGGAGCATCTTTCCGATGCAGAATTGGAGCGTCTCGCGGAATTGCACAAAGGCATGGTGCGCGCGAGCTTCGGCATTTACAACACGGAGATGGACGTGGATGCGCTCGTGGCCGCGCTGCATCATATCAGCGCGAATCGTGAGCATTACCAGCCGCTCTATCATCGCGTGTCGAGCGGCGATTACGTGCACAACACTTTCACGTTCGAGCACGAGCAGTTATTTTCGGTGCGAAGGGTAGTGGAGCAATTTTTCAATCGCTGAGCTTGTATTGTTTTCGGAATGGTTTGCGCATGGTTTCAATGAACCGGGTACGCTCTTTTTATGCCACCATTAAATTCCCGCCCGGCGACTATCCTCCTCGCCGACGATGATTTTTCCATCACCGCTTCGCTCGCTTTGTTATTGAAACAAGCGGGCTATGCTTCGCAAACCGCAACGACACCGCGCGAAGTGGCCGAACGCATTGCCGACGAAAACTTCGCGCTCGTGTTGTTGGATATGAACTTCTCGCGGCAGACCACGGGCGAAGAAGGCTTGTCCGTTTTGCGCGAAATCAAAACACGCCGACCGCTGCTTCCGGTGATTCTCATGACCGCCTGGGGTTCGATTGCGCTCGCCGTGAAAGGCATGCAAACCGGCGCCGCGGATTTTATCACCAAGCCGTGGAGCAACGAGCAGCTTTTGCACGCCGTGCGCACGGCGCTGGGTTTGGCTCAGGCCAATGCGTCCGCGAAGCCGTCGCAAACGCTCACGCGCGAAGAATTAGAGGCGCGTTATGACTTCAGCATGCTCGCCGGGCGCGATCCGAATTTTTTGCGCGTGCTCGAAATCATCGGACGCGTGAGCGCGACCGAGGCCTCGGTGCTCATCACCGGCGAGAGCGGCACGGGCAAGGAGCTGATCGCCGAAGCGCTGCATCGCAACAGTTTGCGCACCGACCAACCGTTCATCAAAGTGAATCTCGGCGGCATTCCGGCGACGTTGTTCGAGAGCGAAATATTCGGGCATGTGAAGGGCGCATTTACGGACGCACGCTTCGACCGCAAAGGCCGCTTCGAGTTGGCGCACGGCGGCACGATCTTTCTCGACGAGGTCGGCGATCTCGATCCAAGTTGCCAAGTGAAGCTGCTGCGCGTGCTGCAAGATCGCACGTATGAAGTCGTCGGCTCCAGCGCAACGCGCAGCGTGGACGTGCGCGTGATTTCGGCGACGAATCGCAATCTGGCGGAGTTGATTGCAAAAGGAATGTTTCGTGAAGACTTGCTCTATCGGTTGAATTTGATTGCCGTGCAGGTGCCGCCGCTGCGCGAACGCCGCGAAGACATTCCCTTGCTCGCCGAATATTTTTTGCAAAGCCTCGGCAAAATTTATCGCCGGCCGAATCTCGCGCTCCAGGCGCAAGCGCAGCAATGGCTGAAAGCCTTGCCGTGGCCGGGCAATATTCGGCAATTGCAGCACGCGATCGAGCGCACGGTTTTAATGAGCACTAAAGACCTGCTCGCAGTGGAAGATTTCAATCTCGCGCTGCAAATGCAACCCGAAGAACGCGATAAAGAAATTCTGCCGGCGGTCGGCGCAATGACGCTGGAGGAGATGGAAAAAGCGATGATCGAAAAAGCCCTGCATGCGCACGAGGGCAATATCACCAAAGTAGCGGAGGCGCTCGGTTTAAGCCGCGCCGCGTTGTATCGCCGTTTCGAAAAGTTCGGAATCACGCCGTGAGCTTGCGCGGAAAATTCATTCTCTATCTTCTTTTTGTGCATCTCGCCTTTGCCGCGTTCGCGGTTTATTTTTTATGGGAGCGCCGCGTGTGGCTGTTGGCGCTCGAAGCTTTTTTTATATTTTCCTTTCTAATTTCCTACCGCCTGTTCAACGCACTGCTCAAGCCCATCGAGCTGGTCAATAGCGGAGTGGAAACCCTCAAGCATCGCGACTTCACTTCGAAATTTCTTCCCATCAAACAACCCGAACTGGATCGCCTGATCGAAGTCTACAATCACATGCTCGACGAACTGCGCGAAGAGCGTTTGCGCTTGCAAGAGCAGCATTACTTCCTGGACAAAGTTCTGACCGCCTCGCCTTCGGGAATCTTGACTTTTGATTTCGATGAGCGTATCGCGTTAGCGAATCCGAGCGCGGCGAAAATGTTGCAGGCCGACGCGGCGAACTTGCAGGGAAAAAGTCTGGCGGAACTTCATTCTCCTTTTGCGGAAGCTTTAAGCCGGTTAAACCTGCGCGAAGCGCAGATCTTGCTGCTGCAGGGCAGCCGGCGCGTGAAATGCCAGAAGCTGCAATTCCTGGATCACGGCTTTGCGCGTAGTTTTATTTTGCTGGAAGAATTGACGGAAGAGTTGCGGCGTTCCGAGAAGGGGGCTTATGAAAAACTCATTCGCATGATGTCGCATGAAGTCAATAACTCGGTGGGCGCGATCAGCTCGCTCTTGCATTCTTTGCTAAATTATAAGCAGCAACTGCGCGACGCCGATCGCCATGATTTCGAGCATGCGTTGCACGTGGCGATCACCCGCAGTGGCCATTTGAACGCGTTCATGCGCGGCTTTGCCGAAGTGGTGCGGCTGCCGCGCCCTAATTTGCAACCCTGCGATTTGCCGGAGTTGTTGCATGAGATTGCGCTGCTGTTTCAAACGGAGAGCAAGGAACGCGACATTTTGTGGCAATGGGACGTGGAACAGCCGCTCCCGTTAATTGCGATGGATCGCGCGCAAATGGAGCAAGTTTTCATCAACCTCTACAAAAACGCGATTGAAGCCATCGGCGAGCGCGGCACGATCAGGATTCAAACAGGCGTTAGGCAAGGAAAAAATTTTGTGGTTATTGAAGACTCGGGGGTTGGCGTCGCGCCGGAAGCGCAAGCGCAACTCTTCACGCCCTTCTTCACCACCAAGGCCAACGGCCAAGGTCTCGGCTTGACGCTGATTCAAGAAATTCTTGAGCATCATCGTTTCGAATTTGCGCTAGAAAGCCGCCCCGGTGGCCCAACGCAATTTAGCATTTGGTTTTGATCTCGGCAGTTTCTCC
>CAYNDW010000647.1:0-4196 GCA_964395375.1 uncultured Cytophagia bacterium | reverse complement strand
GTTCTCTCCTGTTCAAAAAAGTTAGAATTTTTTCTAACTTTCATGAACCAATGACTTATCCCTCGCAACGTGCATTCGTTATTTTTCGCTTGCAGGCGAGCATAAAAAACCTCACCATGTTGCAAAGTGACGGCGATGTTTCCGGCTTTGAACTGTTCATTAAAACCCTAACTGTTCGCCCCATGTCTTTGGGCCGCTGCCAGCCTCATTTCAACTATCTCTTCACGCTCTTCGAGCGCTCCCCTTTTCTATTTTACTTTCTTCTGCTCGCCCTTGCTTGGGGCGAGATTCCCGCCGTCCTTTGGGCCGGGCTATTGCCAGCGCTGATGCCGCCGCACTCGGAATTGAGCAGCTTAAAACTTTTGCATGAATGCGCACAGCATCCGAATCAGGTCGGGCTTTGGGAGGAATTTACGCGACGGTTTCAAGGTCATTTGCGCGCCTGGGCCTTGCAAGCCTTGCGCACGTTTGATCAAAAAGAAATCGCTCACTATCGCGAAGCGGTGAATGACGTCGTGCAAGACGTGTACGTGCGGCTCGTGCAAAATGGTTGTCGCGCGCTGCACGCTTTCAAAGGCAGCACCGCGGAAGAGCTGTTTGGTTATCTGCGCAAAATCACTCATAACGTCGCGCTCAACCGCATGCGCCAAAATGCCGCCCAAAAACGTCCGCGGCTAACGCATTCCTTGGATGAAGATTTTGACGACAGCGGCGATGGCCGTGGTTTCCACTCTCATCCCAAGTTTGTGGCGCAAGCCGTGGACGAGACCACGCCAGCTTACGAGTGGCATGAGCACGTCAACTACTATTTAGACCTTGTGCTGCGCGGGCCGCAAAAACACCGGGATAAAATGCTCTTCCAACTTTTTTATTTCGACGGCTTGAGCATCGAAGAAATTGCGGAAACGCGCGGGCTTAATCTGAGCCGCCATGCCATCGAAGTGGCAATCAATCGCGTCCGCCATCGCCTTGCAAAACATGGCAAGCAATTCAAGCTTTAAATTTTCTTCTTCCTCCAAAATTCTTGTGAATTAGTGCGGGCTTTTCTTGTCATGCACACCATGACATTCATATCGCGAAGCGCCACGCGCGCGCCGTGTTGCTATTTCACTTTCGAATAGGTTGAAAACTCACATGGTGAAAAAGTTTTAAAAAGGAGCAGGGGAATGCCAAAGCACGTCACGATCGCGGCTCTGTCCGCCCAAGAACAAAAGAAACTGTCGCCCGCGCAAGAGTTGTGGATGCGAGCGCATTTGTCCGAATGTCCGGACTGCGCCCAACGCGCGGAAATATTTGCGGCTCTTGCTAGAATGCCGGTGCTCCGTTCAGCGCGCGCAACGCCGGCGGCAACGGTTTGTTTGGAGCCGGAAATCTTGGCGAATTATCTTAATGGAAAATATTTTTTCTGGCGGCGTTGGCAAATTCAAAAACATCTTGCCGCATGCGCGGAGTGTCGCGGCACAATTGCGGACTTGATTCGCATGCACCAAACCCAACTCAGTGCAGAAGAAACTGCATGGCTCAAAACCCTTCCCAACTTTCAACCCCAAGCCGTGCCTGCGTTGCAACCGAGACGAGCGCCAACTTGGAGCGCAGAAGTTTGGGCTGAGATCAAATATTTTGTATATGCCAGGCCCAGACTCGCACGTGGGTTGGCATTCGCTGCAATGGTTTTTCTCGCGGTCAAAATCGGCTGGCCGGAAATTTCGAACTGGCAAAGCCATCGCCTCGCGCGACAAGGCTTCGACGAGCTGGCCCAGCAATATGAGATTTCCACGAACGAATTGCGTCCGGCCGGAAAATTTCAACCCAAAATCTTATCCCGTCTGCGATCGCCGCAAGAAGCCTCCGCTTCGATCAATCCCATGGAAGAATTTCAAAGCAGCTTGCGTTGGAAGGCCGATAATTTATCGGCCCAACGCGGCCAAGCCCTGGCGGCCTATTTCACCGGTGAGAAAGAAACCGCCGCCCGCACACTACAAACTCTGCAACAACAAAACCCGAATGATGCTGAAATCTTGAACGATCTCGGCGTCGTCACTGCCGCGTTAAATTCGCCGGACCAAGCTTTGGAGTATTTTTCCCGCGCACTCGCCCTCCAACCGAATTTCCCCGCCGCCTCTTTTAACCGCGCCTTTCTCTTGCAACAACTCGATCGCCCCGCAGAAGCCCGCCACGCATGGCTGGCATATCTGCAACTCAACGAAAAAACCGCGTGGCACGATTTCGCTAAGCTCCAAAACGCCCAGCTTGAATAACCTGCCCGCAAAAAAATTATAAAAAGCTTGTGAGTTTTCGATTACTCCTTGCGTCTATTTGAATGAAGCGGGGAAACGGATTTAGGCCGCGCAAATAGGGGCGGGCATGGAGGGCGAGGCGGAGCGGGGGAACAGTTTCACGAGATGCGAAGCGGGTTTAGCAATGGCTCGCTTCGCATTTTTAAAGCGTCCACATTCCCTATCTGTGGGTTGGGTAAGCATCAGGAAGGTGCTTTGCCGTGAGCGAGAAGCCACTCTATCATTCAAAGTGATAGAGTGGCTTTCTCGTTTTGGGGTGAAACGCATTGCGAAATTTTCTGCGCGCGCTTCCGCCGCGCCACACTTGCCTTCTTCTCCCTCATTATATATCTTGCCTTCGTCCACAACCTCGTCTCTTCTTCAAATCAAAAGGCACGCATGAACAATCAGCGCGAAGTGATCATTATCGGCGGCGGAGCCCTCGGCCTCTGCACGGCATACTATCTTTGGCAGAGCGCTTTCAAAGTCACCATCATCGAAAAAAACGAAATCGGGTCCGGCTGTTCCTATGGGAATGCGGGCCTCATCGTTCCCAGCCACATCATTCCGCTCGCCGCGCCCGGCGTGATCGCCAAAGGGTTGCAATGGATGTTTAATCCCGCCAGCCCGTTTTATCTCAAGCCGCGTTTTGATCCCGCGTTCATCTCATGGCTGTGGCAGTTCAGCCGTTCGTGCAACGCCGCGCACCTGCGTCGTGCCGTTCCGCTTTTGCATGCACTCTGTCAAAGCAGCGCGAAACTCTTTGATGAGATGAAGCAAAGCCAAGCGTTTGCTTTTGATTTAGAAAAGCGCGGCTTGCTCATGCTCTATCAAACCGCGAAGGAATTACAGGCCGAGCAACACGCGGTCGAGTTGGCGCGCGAAATGGGTATGGCCGTCAACAACCTCGAACCCGCGCAAATCCGCGAGCTCGATACGAATCTCGCCACGAACGTTTGCGGCGGAGTTTATTATCCCAATGATTGCCACCTTGATCCCACGCAGTTGGTGAATGCGCTCGCCGCGTTTCTGCGCGAACGCGGCGTCCCAATGCTCACCAACACCGAGGCGCTACAGCTTCACGCCACGCGCGGCAAAATTTCAAAACTAAAAACCTCGCGCGGAGATTTTAGCGCGGATGCGTTTGTGCTCGCAAGCGGCGCGTGGGCGCCGGAGTTGTTGAAGCCGTTGCGGCTGCGTTTGCCCCTGCAAGCCGGCAAAGGTTATAGCCTCACGATACCAAAGCCGGCCAATGCGCCACGCATGCCGTTGTTGCTCGCCGAAGCGCGCGTCGCGGTCACGCCGATGGGCGCGCGGCTGCGTTTTGCCGGAACGATGGAACTCGCGGGCAACGATCTTTCGATCAATCAACGCCGCGTGCAAGCCATTCTCCGTGCCGTGCCGAAATATCTTCCGCAGCTCGACACGGGCGATTTGTCGCGCGCGGAAGTTTGGGCCGGGCTGCGGCCTTGCACCCCGGATGGCTTACCTTATATCGGCGCGTTCCGTGCGTATGGCAATCTCATCGCTGCGACCGGCCATGCCATGCTCGGCATTACACTCGCGCCGATTACGGGCAAGCTCGTTGCCGATCTTTTGCTCAATCAACCCACCGCGCTCAATACCGAAGCACTCCATCCCGAACGGTTCAACTAGGCTCGACCCGTAGCGCGACATTCATGTCGCGTGCATTATTGTTGCGCGGTATATTACTCCGAGCGAGATCTAGGTTACATTTCCTCCTCGCGTGTCATTCAGGAGGAATCTTTTTGCGCGCTGGAGATACTGCCGAGCGCTTAAAAAGATTCTTGCGGAATGACACGAATAGAGACCGAAAGTGTAACCTGTTTTGTGCTCCGAGTAGTACCTGAATTTTGCACCGTGCTCACGCCGGCTTTCGCCTGATGCTGAAGCATCAGG
>CAYNDW010000646.1:0-4213 GCA_964395375.1 uncultured Cytophagia bacterium | reverse complement strand
AGCGGCTTGCCTTATTCTCCGACGGACGCGCGCGGCCGCTTGCTCGACGAGCGCAACAGCGGTCGCCGCCCGTGGACCGGCTCGCTCGATGTGCGCGTGAGCAAAGAGTTCGTGTGGAGCCGTTTGCACTTCGAATTGTTTTCCGACATCACCAACGTGTTCGACAAGCGCAACGTGATTACGGTGTTCACGACCACGGGCAGTCCGTATTCCAGCGCATTGCCCGGCATCAGCCAAGAGTATCAAGATCGTCCGTACTTCTTCGGCCCGCCGCGGCACGTGGAACTGGGATTTCAGGTGGAGTTCTAGGTTTGGAGTGATGGATTTTGGGAGTGATGGATTGGTGGAGTGTTGGAGTTGTGGGGTGGTGGAACGGTGAGGTTTCATTCTCGCTCCCAAACTCTGTTTGGGAGCGCAATTGCCAAAGAAACTCTGTTTCAAACGCATTCCAGCAAAATAAAAAATCGGTTGTGATGCAGTGATTACAGGAAAACGATATCGACGTCATCAACTCCTCTAAAGTCTTGATCGAGAGTCGCGATCTTCAGATTGAAATTCTTGGCGATCGCGTGCTGATAAGCATCATCGAAATCCAAGGCAAACTTTTGAGCGGCCGCAATGAGGAATTCATAGGCACTAGTGGGAAGGGTTAAGATTCGAATGGCAGGAAAGGAGTCGGCGAGAAACTTTCGTAGAATCTCTATCGCATTGCCTTTGAGCAGGATTAGGCCGATGGAGTGAAGAGAAAAATCGGAAATAAACAGCGCAGAAGCATTCTCATCGAGATAGGCCTTGCAGATAGCGCTTTTCTTCCGCTGGAGTAGAATCTCTAAAAAGATGTTGGTGTCGGCCAAAATCATGACCGCCACTCCAGGGCCTTGTGTTGCAGCTCGACCGAGCTATATTTTTCCGCCAGATGGGACAAACCGCCTTCCCAATCAAACGTGAAGGTGTGAGTTTGCTGCGCCGGTTGCCCATGTTTGTACAGCAGGAAATCGACGTAATCCAGAATTTCAGGAAGTAAATATCCCGGCACCTGCCTGATTTTTTGTTCAATCTGTAACGTGCTCATGTCGGCTTCTCGGTTAAGTTTATCCCCTATGAGGTGATTGCGAATCAATATCACAAACCGCGTGCAAAGTATCAAGAAATGATTTCATGCGAGGACAGTGGCGTGCTGAAAGCACTTTCCCAATCAATATCCTTCCTAAAAATTTTTGAAAGCCGGCGACTTATCCAGCGCTTAAAAGGATCCCTTCTTATGACAAGAACAAAGGAGATTCAGCGATGAAGCTCAAAAAAATTTTCGCGCTCTTGCTCTGCTTGATCCTGGCGAGCCTCGCTTCGGAGGGCTTCGCGCAATCCGGCAAGAGCAAGTTCGACTTCTACAATCACCTCGCGCGGCAGCGTGGCTTGCCCGAACTTTCGCCGTTGCAAAAAAGCTCAGGCTTCCTCGACCGCAAGCGCAGCGTGTTCGACGTGGGCAAACTCGTGGTGCGCATTTCCAACGCCGCGGTGCTCGGCTATGATCGTTGGGGCTTGAACCATCAGTGGCCTGCAGGCAGTGATCTCACCTATTATTGGACGCTCGCGCCCATGATCGGCGCGCGCACCAAGAAAGGCGTAAGCGTTGCCATCGGCACGGTCGGCGCCGCGCGCGATCATGAAGACGAGTATCAACCGCTCTCCGGCTATGACGCAAGCACGGTCATCGAAGCGGAAAACGTCGGCATTGCCATGAGCGATCTTCCGAAGAGCTGGCCGAGCCAATGGCCGAGCGGCGCATACACCGATGCCATCACGAAGCTGACGTTTGACAATCTCGAACGACCGTTGGATAAAAATCATCCCGAAGGCCGTGGTTTAAATTTCCCCGGCTCGTTTAAAGGCAAAGTCGTGGCCGATCGCGAAAGCTATTTCGTGGTGACGGACAACGATCCCGTGGACGGCAACATTGCAAGTGCAAACGACGGCGTCGGCCCGCTCAATGTTCGCGTCGATCTCTGGGGCTTGCAATGGGGCGATGCGTTGAATGAAGACTTCATTATTTGGCAGCAAGTCGTCACCAACATCGGGCCGGATACATTGAAAGACGTTTATATCGGCATGCACGGCGATCCCGACACGCCGGAGCAAGGCGCGAATGAATGGACGGATGATTATGCTTTCTTCATTCCGCCCAACTCGCCGCAGTATAACGAGCTGCTCTGGAACACCGTGTTCGTGTGGGACGGCAACGACAAAGCCGAAGGCTTCATCGAGAAGAACGTGCCGTGGATCGCGATGAAAGTTTTGGAAACGCCCGTCGATCCCAAAACCGGCAGACAGCGCGGCCTCAGCACGATGCACTTGTTTGAATACAGCGCCGCGGCGCAAAGCGATGCCGCAGCGTATGCGGAATTGAGCGCGGGCATTGATCCGCCCGACAATGTTGCGCCGCATCCGAACGACTTCACGCAAACGCCGAACTCGTACGGCCCGGACATCACCTTCGTGTTTGCCTCCGGCCCGTTCGATCTGCCGCCGGGCAAAAGTTTGAACTTCGTGCTCGCGGACATCATGGGCGCGAATCGCATCGACGTACTCAACAACGCCGTGCTCGCGCAAGTGCTCTACAACAACGACTACAAAGCCGCGGAAGCGCCACCCGAGCCGGCATTGCGCGCGGTGCCCGGCGATGGCAGAGTCACGCTCTATTGGGATGCGAAGCCCACGGAAACCGGCAAAGATCGTTTGACCAAGAACAATCGCTTTCAAGGTTATCGCGTGTTTCGCAGCGATGATCGCGGCCGCAGTTGGGGGCGCACAATTACCGACGTGAACGGCACGATCGTGGGTTATGTGCCGCTCGCCCAATACGATTTGAATGACGAGGTCACGGGCATTGATCCGCTCTCGCCGTTTCTCGATCTCGGCTCGAACACGGGTCTTGCACACAAGTACGTGGACAACAACGTCATCAACGGCTATGAATATTGGTACGCGGTCACGGCTTATGATTCACGGGACGAATTCAAAGCCAATCCCAATGATCCCGCGGGCATTCCAGTTCCGCCGTTGGAAAATTCGAGAAAGAACAATCCCAACTTTGCCAACGACAACACGGTTGCGGCTGTACCGTTGCCGCGCGTTGCGGGTTTTCAAGCCGGGCAACTTTCCGAGCCGCAGCGTGTGAGCGGTCATGGCACCGGCGATTTTGAAATGGAACTGTTTGATGACGGCGCGGTCCAATCCGAAGACTACACGTTGCAATTCAACGAGGCCAACGGCAAGTTGACGTTTACTTTAAAAAATAAAACCGGGGCACCGGTGTTGAGCGATATTGCTTCGGTTCGCGGCGAAGAGGACATTCCGGTGTTCAATAGCATTCGTTTGAAAGTCATGAATGACCCGGACAATGTGCTCGATGAGGACGAAGCGGGTTTCTTCATCGGCGCAACGGCGCAAAAGGCGGAGACGAATTATCTCGTCAGCGTGCTGCCGCAGCAGCCGATTAACGAAGCGGATTACGAGGTGCGTTTCACCGCCGCGGGCGATACTTCGATTCGTCTCGGCAACAATCCCGCGATTCCGGTGCCGTTTGAAATTTGGAACGTGTATGAACGCAACGCACCGGTGAAAACGGATTTCTTCATGGCGCAATCGAGCACGGACTCCACTGCCGAGCAGCGCGCAAAATGGACCAGCGGCGATGTCATGACCGTGCGCGAGAAGTATCAAAACCGCGATCGCTTCACGTGGAGAATCAGCATGGCCGCGCCCGAAGGTAAAGCCGGCGTTCCGCCCAAAACCGGCGACGTTGGCCGCGCGTATTTGACGCATCCCTTCAAAAGCGAAGATGTTTTTAAAATCACCACAACCGCGGCGAAAGCGGAGCCCACCCGCGCTGATCTCGCGAGCGTGAAAGTCGTGCCCAACCCGTATCGGGTCAGTTCCGTGTTCGAAACTTCGCTCATTAATCGGGAGCTGCAATTCCGCCATTTGCCGCCGGTCTGCACGATTCGCCTCTACAACATCGCCGGCGATTTGATGCGAACGATTGAGCACACCAACGGCACCTCGCTCGAAGCATGGAATCTGCGCACGTATAACGATCAAGAAGTCGCGTTCGGCATTTATTTTTATCATATCACTCTGCCCAGTGGCGAGTCCTCCATGGGCAAGCTCGCGATTGTGAAGTGATCCGGAATTGTCAATTGATAATGGTCAATTG
>CAYNDW010000645.1:0-4221 GCA_964395375.1 uncultured Cytophagia bacterium | reverse complement strand
TTTGCATATTGATTCGGTTTTTGATATTGCACAACGCTGGATTTGGACGGCAGACAAAGAAACGTCGTTCGAGGAGTGGTCCGCTAGTTTCGTCTTTGGTAGTTGCGGCTACAACCGTGTGGACAGCTTCAACTTCGTCCGTGCCGTGCGCTCCGGACAATCGATTATTTGATGATTTGAATTTACCTCTCCTTACCGGTTTTTTTATAAAGGAACCCCTCTTGCGCCACCTCGCGCTTCTCCTTGCAATCTGCCTCATCCTCTCCTGCACTCAACCTGCGCCGCGCGCTGTGAACGTTCCTGAATGGAGCAAAGGCGCGGTGTGGTATCAAATCTTTCCCGAGCGCTTTCGCAACGGCGATCCTTCGAACGATCCCACTTCTGAAGATGCGGGCATCGAAAACTATCCCGACTGGCAAATCTCGCCGTGGACTTCGGATTGGTACAAACTTCAGCCGTGGGAACAAGGCCGCAGTTCGAATTTCTATGACGTGGTTTTCGCGCGGCGTTACGGCGGCGACGTGCAAGGCATGATCGACCGTTTGGACTATCTCGCCGGCCTCAACATCGACGCGATCTATCTCAATCCCATCTTCGATGGCCGCAGCTCGCACAAGTATGACGCGGCCACGTTTCATCATATCGATCACAACTTCGGCCCAAATCCGAGCGGCGACAGATTGCGCATTGCGAACGAAACGAACGAGCCGAGCACGTGGCAATGGACCAGCGCGGACTCGCTCTTTCTCCGTTTCATCAAAGAAGCGCATACGCGCAATATCAAAGTCATTCTCGATGGCGTGTTCAATCACGTGGGCACGGACTTCTGGGCGTTTCGCGATGTGCGAGCGCGCGGCAAAGCTTCAGCGTATGCGCATTGGTTCGTGGTGCGCGCATGGGACGATCCCGCCACGCCGGAAGATGAGTTCGATTATCAAGGCTTTTGGGATTTGCGCAGCATGCCCGTGTTTCGTGAAAATGAAATGGGCCTCGTGAGCGGCCCGCGCGAATATATCTTCGCGATCACGAAACGTTGGATGGATCCGAACAACGACGGCGATCCGAGCGACGGCGTGGATGGTTGGCGCCTCGATGCGCTTTCCGAGATGACGAAGGAAGGCTTTTGGGCAGATTGGTGCCGGCTCGTGCGCGAGATCAATCCGAATGCTTACACGGTCGGCGAAATTTGGGGCGTGGCGAATGACTGGCTCGACGGCTCGCGCTTCGATGCAGTGATGAATTATCCCGTGGCGTATGCGATGCGCAACTTTTTCATCGGCGGCGAAGAAAAGTGGAACGTCATGCGCTTTGATCGGGAACTGGTGAAGCTGCGCAGCATGTATCGCGAGCAAGCCAATCACGTCATGCAAGTGTTAATCGACAGCCACGACACCGATCGCGTGGGCAGCATGAGCAAGAACGATGGCGCACGCGGCTACGATCAACGTGCGAGTCGCCGCGACAATCCCGAGTATGATCCCACCAAGCCGAGCGGCGATGACGTGCGCACGCAGAAAATGATTGCCGCATTTCAAGCCGTGTATGTCGGCGCGCCGATGGTGTACTATGGCGATGAAGCGGGCATGTGGGGCGGCGATGATCCCGATTGCCGCAAGCCGATGGTGTGGGATGATCTCGTGTATGAACCTGAAACGTATCGCAGCGTCGCGGATTTTTCCGAGAGTGATTCGGTGCGCTTTGATCACGAGCTGTATGCGTATTATCAAAAAGTGTTCGCGTTGCGGCGCGCACATCCAGCTTTGCGCGCGGGTTCCATGCAAACATTGCATCGCGATGACGAGCACGGCGTGATTGCATTTCGCCGTGAGTTGGGCAAGGAGGTCGTGCTCGCCGTGTTCAATGTGGGCGCGCGCGAAGTCACGTTCAATCTGCCGATTGAAGGTGAGGGCCACGAATGGCGCGAGTATTTGAGCGACCGCACGGAACAACTGCGTGATCATCAACTCGCGATTGCGATCGAGGGCCGTACGGCGCAGATATGGGTACGCAGCGCGCGTTGATTATGACGCCGCCCGCGCGTGTCATTCTGTAAGAATCTTTTTACGCGCTGGAGATACTGCCGAGTGCTTAAAAAGATTCCTTCTGAATGACAGCATTAGGTAGGAAGCAAAACTTATGTCGTGCTCGGATTAGTAAAAGCGCGAACTCAAATTTTGGGGAAAGCATTTATCAAGCCTGGATTATTGAACAATGATGCCTACTCTTCCTTCCCTCGACTCCCTTGCGAAAATGATTGATCATTCCTTGCTGCATCCCAAGATGACGGATGAGGATTTGAGCGCCGGTTGTGAGTTGGCAAAGAAATACGATGTTGCCACCGCGTGTGTGAAGCCGTATGCGATTGAGTTGGCGCGAAAGGTTTTGCAAGGCTCCGGCGTGAAAGTCTGCGCGGTGATTGCTTTCCCGCACGGCAACAACACGATTGCGATGAAGGTCGTCGAAGCCGAAGACGCGGCGCGACGCGGCGCGCAGGAGATCGATATGGTGGTGAATATCGGCAAAGTGCTCGGCAATGATTGGCGGTTGGTGTCCGATGAAATCAAAGCCGTGAACGACGCGGTGGTGAGTCGCGGCGCATTGCTGAAAGTAATTTTTGAGAATGATTATTTGAACGACAAGCACATCATCAAGCTCTGTGAAATTTGTTCAGAGCAGCGCGTGGCGTTTGTGAAGACTTCGACCGGTTATGGTTTCGTGCAGCAAAGTAACGGCATGTATGCCTCTCGCGGCGCGACGGATCATCATTTGAAGCTGATGCGCGCGCATTCCGCGCCCGAAGTGCAAGTGAAAGCCGCAGGCGGCGTGCGCACGCTCGACGACCTCTTGCGCGTGCGCAAGCTTGGCGTGACGCGCATCGGCGCCACGGCCACCGCGGCGATTTTGGAGGAAGCCAAGCAACGCGGCCTACTGTAATTTGATAGACAAAAAACTCTCCCACGAAAACGCAACTGCCACGAAAGAAGTTTTTCGTTTTCGTGGGATAACAAAAGAGGCGCGGTATGAACGAAAATCATTTCCTCGAAACGTGGGAAATCCACAACCGCATCAACCTCTATCTGCTCGATGCGATTGCGCCGGAGCATCTCGGCGACGTCGCGGCTTCGAAGGGCCGCAACGTGGGCGAGCAGTTCGCGCACGTGCACAACGTGCGTTTGATGTGGCTCAAATCCGCGGCGCCGGAGTTGTTGGCGAAGGTGGAGAAAGTTGAAAAAGACGCCGCGCTCGAAAAGAAAACTTTGCAGCGCGCGTTGACCGCTTCGGGCGTCGCGATCAAAGAATTGCTCGCACAGGCTATGGCGAACGGCGGAAAAGTCAAAGGCTTCAAGCCGCATGCAGCGGCGTTTCTTGGTTATCTCATTGCGCACGAGGCGCATCATCGCGGGCAGATTATTCTTTCGCTCAAACAAACGCAGCACTTGTCGGATAAAAAAATATTGTTTGGCTTGTGGGAATGGGGCGTGCGCTGATGGCCTCGCAACGCCCGCAATTCTCGCCGAAGATGGCGAGCGCATTGTTCGCAGCGCACTATTGGTACAAAGCCGAGCTGGCCGCGATTTGCCGACAACAAAGTTTGCCCGCGAGCGGAACCAAGTCCGAGTTGCAACGCCGCGTGCAAAACTTTCTGCGCCGCGGCAAGATTCAAAAGGATGGCCGCGCGCGTTATTCCCGGCTGCGAAGAGCGGCGCGAAGCAATCGGCCCATCACGTTAAACACGCGCTTGATCGCGGAAGGTTTTCATTTTAATCAAGCGGCGCGCGAATTTTTTTCCGCCTATTGGGGCGTGCCCAAATTTTCTTTCATCAAAGAAATGGCTGCGGCACTGCGCGCAGCCGAACGCCGTGGCGATTTGAAAATGACCGTGGCCGATTTGATCCCAATCTACGAAAAATATATGAAGGAGAAGGCTTCTTCGAAAAGGAAGCGGCGGCGCGTGCGGAGAAATGCCGAAGAACGGACTGCGCAATGGAATATTTTCATCCGCGATTTCAGCCGCGATCCGCAAACACGCGGGCTCAAGCCGCGCCTGGCAATCGCCGCATTGTTATGGCGCAAAGTGCGCGATCGCGCGGGCCCCAAAATCTATTCGCCCCAACTTCTGCACGAATTTTCGCGCGAGCTCGTGCGTGTGATGAAAAATAATTCCGTGGCTCCGCAGCGCACCAAAAAGACAGTTCGTCCGAGGCGCGCATGGCGGACCGT
>CAYNDW010000644.1:860-4223 GCA_964395375.1 uncultured Cytophagia bacterium | reverse complement strand
CGTTGACCAATTGCTCCAACGGAATTTGATCGGAAGTAAAATTTCCCGCGGAGAAATGAATCGGCGCGTCGAGATGCGTGCCGCCGTGCTCTGCCGCGGAAAAATTATTCGCCGCATAATAATAGCCGCCGGAAGTCACACCGTCCGCGACTTTTTCGAGCGTAAAAGATTTTGCCGTTGGCCAATAAATCGTCTCTGCGGAAAAAGCATGAGTGAGATCGACCAAGCGGCCTGCGGGAAAAGGCGCGGGCGGTTGCGCGCAACCAAAACTGCATACGCTTGCCATGACCATGCTCAATAAAAGAAAAGATCGAAAACGCATAGAAGCTCCTTGAAGAGTGAGAAATTTTTATAACGCACGACTGCTGGCGCGAATGACTGCGCGGGTTGCAAGGATTTAGTTGTAAAAACTCTATTGAATTTTGACGATCAAATTCGAAATGAAGCGAGCATTCTTCCTCATCGTGTCATTCCGCAGGAATCTTTTTAAGCACTCGGCAGTAACTCCAGTGAGTAAAAAGATTCCTTCTGAATGACAGGTTTGGAGGGAACGTGTAGCCTGTCTTTCGCTCGGATTAATCTGAGAGCAACGCTTCCGCCAACTGCGCGACGCTCACAACCGTCACATCGGGTTGATGATTTTCCTGCGGCTTGCCCGCATAAACCGGGCGATGAATCCACGCCGTGCGCAGGCCCAATGCTTTTGCGCCCGCGATGTCCGTGCGTTGCAAATCGCCGACGTGCAGACATGCGTTGGGCGTAAGCTGCAAGCCCGCGAGCGCGCGCTCGAACATGAGGGGATGCGGTTTCGTGCGGCCTTGCTCTCCCGAAAAGATCAATGTCTGAAAGCACTGCAGAATTTCGCATCCCGCCAGAATCTCGCGCAAACGGCGGCCCGGCGTCCATGCCGTGTCCGAGATCAATGCCAGCGGATAACGTTGCGACAAATTTTGAATCGCGGAAATAACGCCGGCTAACGGCAGTGGCGGCGTTTTGTAGTTTTCAAAAAACTCCAGCACGCGCCGATAATTTTCCGGCGGCAGTTCAACGTGCAGGACGCGCAGCATTTCTTGCAAGCCGTCAGCGGCAGTAAACGCAATTTGCTTGAGCCACAACTCATCGAAATACTCCCATGCGCGTTTGTACGCGGCTTGCATTTGCTCTTTTGTGGTTTGATAACCCCTGCGCTGCAACTCTTCCAACAAGAATCGTTGACGTTGCTCGCTATACACGATGGTATCCGTGGGCGGATGCGCATCGTCGAGAATCGTGCCCCACAGGTCGAGCGTAATGCCTTTCACCTGCGCGCGCAGGGTGGGCCAGATTTTTTCTGCAATCGGTGTGATTGCGGTTTCGGTTAGAGCCTCAAGATGATTGCGTTCCGGCATTGAATGTGGTTCCTAATAATTTTTACGCGACAGTGGGCGCGCATTCTCAGCTAATAAACATAGTTCTGCATGAAGTCGTAATTCCGGCCCTCGGTCTTGATCACTTCAAAAAACACCTCGACATAAAACGCCGGAAAGATGAAGCTCACATACTTCTCCCACCTGCGCGGAAACCAATTCGCTAGCAGGCTGATGCCGAGCACTTTGTAGAGATCGGTAAACCACAGCTTGTGTTTTTTTATTTTGAACAAGCCCGTGTTCTCCAATGTGGAAAACGTGATATAACCGAAATGATGAAAGTGCTCGAGGTCGCCGTACGACAACTGCGAAGAATAGTGCGGGGTGATGATGCGAATCCTCGCGCCGGGCTTGGCCATGCGAAAGACTTCGTTCATCAAATGCAGCGGCCGGTCAATGTGCTCGATAATGTGCGACATCTCGACCCAATCGAATTCGTTATCGGGAAAAGGATAGGGATAAACATTCAAGTCATGCACGACGTCGACATGCGGCGCGGGCCGTTTGTCCAAGCCAATGGCGCCGGGCTTCTTTTGCTTCGGGCCGCAGCCGAGGTCTAAAATTTTCATTCAAAAAGTTCCTTCATCGTGTCATTCAGTAGGAATCTTTTTAAGCACTGAAGACAATGCCCGGCGCTAAAAAGGATTCCGATGGAATGACAGATTTAGAGTGCGACGCGATTACCGCATTTGAAAGTCAAAACTCATTAAGCGCGACGCGAACAGCGCGCTCATAAATTCTTCATGAAAAATTCCGTCATCAGCGTATGCAGATGCAAATCCGTGTTGCCGCCGGCGATGCGATGATTGCGGCCGTGATAGTACATCACCTCGAATTGCTTGTTTGCGGCTTGCAGCGCTTCTTGCAGGTGCACCGTATTCTGCATGTGAACATTATCATCGGCCATGCCATGCACGAGCAGCAACCTTCCTTGCAAACGGTCCGCATAGGTCATCACCGAGGCGGACTTGTAGCCCGCGGCATTTTGCTGCGGCAAGCCCATGTAGCGTTCCGTCCAAATCGAATCATAAAAACGAAAGTCCGTCACCGGCGCGCGCGCGATGCCGGCTTTGAAATGCGGCGCGCCCTTCGTCATCGCCATGCTCGTGAGATAACCGCCGCCGCTATGGCCCCAAATGCCGATGCGTTTGCCATCCACATACGGCAAGCGCGCGAGATACTTCGCGCCTTCGATTTGATCGTGCGTGGACCACTTGCCCAAATCGCCATACACGAGATTTTTAAATTTCTTGCCGCGCCCGCCGGTGCCGCGACTGTCAACGCAAAAAATGATGAAGCCTTTCTCGGTCATGAATTGATGCCACCAATAGCGACTGCCGCTCCATTGATTGACCGCATGCTGCGCGCCTGGGCCGCTATAACCAAACATGAGCACCGGATACTTCTTCGTGGAATCGAAATTCGCGGGCTTCATCATCCATGCGTTGAGCAACGTCGCATCGTCGCTCGTCTGCACTTGCACAAATTGCGGCGCGACGGTCGCGCGTTGCGCCAACGCTTCATTCTGCTCCAACCAACGCACGAGCGTCGCGTCGGATTTGCGCAAACTGATTTGCATCGGCGTGCGCGCGTCGGAGAACGTGCCGATCACGTGTTTAAAATCCGGGGAGAGATTCGGCGCGTGCCAGCCCGCGCGTTTGCTGCTCAAATGCTCGATGGCTTTGCCGTCAATGCTCGCGCGATAAACATGCTGCTCAATCACGCTCTCGCGCTTGCCGGTGAAATAGAGCCGGCCCGTGGCTTCATCAAAACCTTGCAGCGCGCTAATCTCCCAATCGCCCGCGGTGATTTGCGCGAGCATGCGGCCGTTGAAATCGTAAAGATACGCATGCAGAAAACCGCTGCGCTCGGAAGTCCAAATGAACTGCTCTTTCTTTTTGAGAAAGAAAAGATCATCGCTCACCTCAACCCAGCACGGATCAGTTTCCTTTACCAC
>CAYNDW010000644.1:0-850 GCA_964395375.1 uncultured Cytophagia bacterium | reverse complement strand
CGCGCGTCGCGCCCGATTGCACGTCGGCGAACATGAGATCGAGTTTGTTCTGCAAACGATTGAGACGTTGAATGGAAAGAATGCCGGAGTTCGGCGTCCACTTGAGGCGCGGAATGTAGATGTCCGTCTCCTCGCCGAGGTCCATCCATTTCGTCGCGCGCGTTTCCACATCGAGCACGCCGATTTGCACCAGCGCATTGGCCTCGCCGGCCTTCGGATATTTCAACCAAAGCACGGAGGGATAGAGCGACATCATGTTTTCGATGGGGTACGCTTGCACGCGCGTTTGATCGAGGCGCCAATACGCGATCTTCTTGCCGTCGGGCGACCATTGCCAACCGTCCGCGAGGCCGAACTCTTCTTCATACACCCAATCGAATTGGCCGTTGATGATGTTCTCGCTGCCGTCCGTGGTGAGCTGCGTTTCCACGCCGTTCGCGAGATCAACGACAAAGAGATTGTTGTGGCGCACGAAGCCAACGCGCGCGCCCTCGGGAGAGAACTTCGCGTTGCGCTGCGCGCCGGCAATGCCGCTGAGTGCGCGCGTTTTCTTCGTGGCGAGATCATAGATGAAATATTGCCCTTCGCTTGAATGCCGCCAAAGCTGTCGCATGTTCGTCGCGAGCAAAAGCTGCTTGCCGTCAGCGCTCCATTGATAATCGTCGAGGCTAACTTTATTGGGAAGCGAGGCCGAGGCGAGCACGAGTGTTTCTTTGCCCGTGGCTACGTCATGTTTATAAAGCTCGCCGGCTTTGAGGAATGAAAAAGCCGCGCCGTCGGGCAGCCATTGCGCGCCGGCAAGTCCTTTCGTGCGCAGTTCGGAAGAGGAGAAGATGCTTTCGCGCGTGAG
>CAYNDW010000643.1:0-4223 GCA_964395375.1 uncultured Cytophagia bacterium | reverse complement strand
TCGCTGAGATACGGATCCATCATGAACGCAATGCGGCGCTCGCTAATGTTCGCAAGCTGCGTCGCGAGAATCGCCATGAAATCGCAAGCGGTCGCAATGGGATGCCCGTGAAAATTTCCGCCGGAGAGCACCTCGCCGTCCTCCGCGAACACCACGGGGTTGTCGCTCGAGGCATTCAGCTCCACGCGAAAAATTTCTTGAATGCCCGCGAGATGATCGCGAATCGCACCGTGTACTTGCGGCATGCAGCGCACGGAGTACGCATCCTGCACGCGATTGCAATTCAGATGCGAAGTGCGAATCGGACTGCTCGCCATGAGCCGCCGCAAATTCGCTGCGACTTGTTGCTGTCCCGCATAGCCGCGCGCGACTTGAATGCGCGCATCGAACGCGACGGGCGTGCAGAGCAAAGCCTCGGCAGACATCGCGCCGCAAATATCCGCCACGCGCACGAGCTGGCGCATGTGCAGCAAGTCGAGCGCGCCGACCGCGGCCATAAACTGCGTGCCGTTGATGAGGGTGATGCCTTCCTTCGCTTCGAGTTCGAGCGGCGACAAATCCACGGCGCGCAAGGCTTCGCGGCCTGTGCATTTTTTACCTTTCACATAGGCTTCGCCCATGCCGAGCAGCACGAGTGCCATGTGCGCGAGCGGCGCGAGATCGCCGGAAGCGCCGACCGAGCCTTTCTCCGGCACAACGGGCAGCACGTCATTCTGCAAGAGATGCAAAAGGTATTGCGCAAGTACGGGCCGGCAACCGGAATAGCCGGTGAGCAGCGCATTGATTTTGAGCGCGAGCAACGCGCGCACTTCCCGCAACGACAGCGGCGCGCCGACGCCGCATGCGTGGCTGAGAATCAAATTGCGCTGCAGCGTGTTGATATCATCGGGCGGAATGCGCACGTCGGAGAGTTTGCCGAAGCCGGTATTGACGCCATAAATGACTTTGCCGCTCGCGAGAATTTTTTCGACCAAAACGCGCGAAGCTTGCATGCGTTCCACCGCATTCGCCGCGAGTTGCAATTCCACACCGCCGGCAACGATATGCTCCAGCGTTTCAAGCGAGAGGGAAGCACCATTGAGTTCGGTCATCGTGCGCCTTGTGAGGTGATTTCGAGAAGAAGGTTTTTCAAACGCCCATCCGCGTTGTCATTCTGGAAGAAACTTCCCTCGCACCGGGCACGTTCATCAAATAAGATTTGTAGCGAGCGCGAGGGAAGGTTCTTCCAGAATGACATGTCGTGCTGGTGCTGCAATAATGGGCGTGATGATACTTAACGAGCCCTAAAGAATCAATTGATTTCTCGGCGCGCGCGAGTTGACAAAGTGCTTGCGCGGATTTATATTGGCGTGCGCTAAAAAAACGGCGGTAATGATTCTCCGGCAGAATAATTTTCTTCAGCAACCCATGCCTGCAACCACTTGCCAAGCTTTCCTCCTCATCGCCGATATTAGCGGCTACACGCAATTCATGAAGCTGCATCGCATGTCCGTCAATCACGCTAAGCAAGTGACCGTGGAATTGCTCAAGGCTTTGATCTCCGCCGCGCGCATGCCGTTGAAGCTGGCCGAGTTGGAGGGCGACGCGGCATTTTTTTATGCGGTGTGTCCGGAAGAAGAGAGTAAACGCACGGCGATGTTGGCGCAGCTTAAAACGCAGGTGCTCGATATGTTTCGGGCGTTTTATCGTGCGAAGCATCAGCTCAATGATTTGCGTTTGTGTGTGTGTGATGCTTGTTTGGGCGTTGATGATTTGCGTTTAAAGATCGTGATGCACGCCGGCGAAGTCGCCATTGAGCGCATTCAGTCCTTTGAAAAGCTGTTCGGCCTCGATGTGATCGTCGTGCATCGTTTGCTGAAAAGCGGCATTGCCGTGAGCGACTATGTGCTGGTGAGCGAGCCGGTGGCGCGCGCGTTCGGCGATTTTTACGCGTTGCGGCCCGAGCAACATGAACTGGAGTATGAGGGCGTGGGACAAATAGCGACGGCGATTTATTATCCGCCGGCCACGTTGATTCAAACGCCGCAAGAGTTCGCGCCGGCCGCGCGTGTTTCGCTTTTCCAAAAATTGCGCTACACGTTCAAGCTCGACGGCCGCTTTGTGCGCGACCTGCTGCGGCTTTCCAAGCGCGCGCCGGACTCGCGGTTCTCGCCATCCTTGCTGCAAAAGTTTTTTTGAGGTGCGTTCGTTGCAGTTTGATTTGGAATCCCGCACTTGGTTTGGTCAATCCGCGTGCTATAAAACGCAAGCCACGGCCAAGCCGTGGCTGAACCTTTTCGATAAGGCTCTTCATTGCAAAGATGATTACAAATGTTTCGCAAGCAGCAGTTCTATTTCACCTTCAACCTCAAGGAGCATGCGTTATGAAAAAAATTATGTTGTGCCTCTTCGCCGTGAGTGCAATCTCGGGCTTTGCCCAAGCGCCGCCGGCGATGACGCCAATTCAAGATGCGTTTTGGGAATCCCTCATCGGCAAGTGGGAAGGCTGGTCCGAATCGTCCATGGGCAAATCCGCCGACGAAGTGGAATTTGAATGGGAGTTGCAGAAGCAGTTTCTCAAAACCAAAGTGGAAGCCAAATCCGGCGAGATGACTTATAAAATGGTCGGTTATTCCACGATTGACGCCACGGGCAAGATCACCGGCCATTGGTTCGATAGCTGGCGCTTGGTTTATGCCAGCACGGAAACGCGCAACGGCAACAAGGTGACGATGCGTATCGAAGGCGGGCCGGGGCCGGTTGAACGCACCTACGAAAAAGTTGGCGAAGACAAACTGGTGGGCACGTTCAAAGTGACGATGAACGGGCAAACGTTCGAAGGCCGCTCCGAGCTGACGCGAAAAGTGAAAGCGGCGAAGAAGTAATTCTCGGGGAAACTGAACTTGACTCGCTTGGCTCATGCGTTTATGTTGTCGCCCGCTTCCAGCGCCGTCCGCGCGAATGACGGCGCGGTTCTTCCACCCACACGAGGAACGGCGCTTCCTCGAAAAAGCAAAAACGTTTGCCGCGAAGACGCAAAGTTAAGGTCGCGGCGCCTGGCCTTGCAATCAAAAACTCAAACGCCCGAGCACAACAACGGCTCGCTTTCAAACCTGCTGAAAAAGTTTTGCTGCGTACGTTCTGTATTTTACCAATCCACATTCTTTCTTCCAACCAAGCGGAGGTATTGTGATGAGTAAAGTGGTAAGATTTTTTGGCGTATTGTGTCTCGCTCTTTTAGTGAGCGGCGTGTGGTCTTCGGTCCAGGCGCAATACAATCCCGGCCCGGGCTTCAAAGTGTCATGGGCTTTGAATCCGCGCACCGACGGTAATTTCCGGCCCGTGGAATACTTCGGCAGCAGCAAAGTGGAAGTCGGCATGGACTTCGACCGCGACGGCCGCCGCGAGATTTTGTTCGCGACCGATGAAACGCTCTCGCCCGCGGGCCCGGCGGAAGGCTTTCCCGATATCTATTTATATGAAGCCACCGGCAATGATCAATACACGCACGTGTGGCATTACACCATGACGGAGATTTGCAACTCTTTCCCGGCCGTCGCCTACGGCGACATTGACAAAGACAACAAGTGGGAAATCTACTTCGGCGTCCCCGCCGTTTCGCCCAGCACCAACAAGCTTTTTATTTTCGAACAAGATGGTGCCGGCGTTTTTCCGCCCGCTCCGACGTTGGTGTATGATTTCGCCCGCGCCGGCGCGTTGGATTTTCGGCCCTCCGGTTTGCAATTGGATGATGTTGACAAAGACGGCAAAATCGAAATCGTGGCGCAGTCGCGCACGGCCAATCGGCGCGAGTTGGTGGTGCTTTCTTTGGCCGGCGATAACTTCGACGACTTCGCTTCTTTCAATATCGAGTTCACGGTGGGCAATGACGTGCTCGGCGGCGGCGGCACGTATGACGTAAGTGTGGTCGATTTCGACAACGACGGCAACAAAGAAATTTGGTATAACACCTGGGACAATTTCAGCATGTCCGTGTTCGAAGCCACCGGCCCGGATGCTTACACGCTGCAAGTTGATCTCAACGAAATTTTCCCGGTCAACGATCCCGGTTCGTTCAATCGCCACAAATTGCTGTTCACGAATATCGACAGCGACCCCGAATTAGAAGCGTGGTTTCCGATGACCGATGGCGTGCTCTACTATCTTGACAACGTCGCGGACGTGGCCACGCTCACGGGCGCGAATTTCAAGCGTGTGGGCACGTTCGACCCCAACGGCTTTTC
>CAYNDW010000642.1:1219-4226 GCA_964395375.1 uncultured Cytophagia bacterium | reverse complement strand
CCGCTCGATGCGCTCAATCGCCTCGCCGACTTACAGCGCCGGATCGGTCCAACGGGCCAAGATAATCGCCAACAATAAACAGGAGCACGGGTCCCGTCGTCTTCCATGAGGCTGCACAAACAGCCCGCCCAACAAGGAACCATTCATCCTGCACATCCAGTTCAATGTCGCATCATTATCTATGGATCTAGCAGTGGAATCAGCCCGCTGTGCCCTTGTTGACGTGCAAGATCAACAGGACGGCTCCCCGAGATCATCTTGGCTCCCTTGGCCGCTCCCACCATGAGCAACATTTCCACGATAACGCGATGCCCAGAATACGCTGCGATATGCAGGGGCGTGAGGCCGTCAGTCCTGGCCGCATTCACCGCGGCCCCCTTTTCCAACAACAACCTCACCACGTCCCGATCGCCCTTCTCGGCCGCAATCAAGAGCGGGGTCACGCCGTCCGGCTTCGCCTGGTTTACCGCGGCCCCCTTCTCCAACAGCAGCTTCACCACTTCTCGATGGCCCACCTGGGCCGCGATGTAGAGCGAGGTCGCGCCAGTCTGCTTCGCCTGGTCCACCGCAGCCCCCTTCTCCAACAACAGCCCCACCACCTCTCGATGACCCTTCTGGGCCGCGATCATGAGCGGGGTCCCGCCGCTCTGCTCCGCCTGGTTTACCGCGGCCCCCTTCTCCAGCAGCAGCTTCACCACCTCCCGATGGCCGTTCTGGGCCGCGATGAAGAGCGAGGTCGCGCCAGTCTGCTCCGCCTGGTTCACCGCAGCCCCCTTCTCCAACAACAGCCCCACCACATCCCGATGGCCCGCCTGGGCCGCGATGTAGAGCGGGGTCCCGCCTTCCTGCTCCGCTTGGTTTATGACAGCCCCCTTCTCCAACAACAATCCCACCACGTCCCGATCGCCCTTAAGAGCCGCGGTTAAGAGCGGGGTTACGCCGTCCTCGTTCACAGCCTGCACATCCGCACCGTTCTTGAACAGCGCCTCCACCTGTGCGCGATCTCCGGCTATAATCGCTTTGAATAGTTCCTCATCCACTGGTCGCATGGCCATCAATACTGGCACCAAAGCCACCACGGCGAGCACTATCATCCAGCGTCCCCTCATATGATCCTCCTGCGATCTATTTATGTTCTGTCTCCGAATCACCTTGCACGCCCACTATTGGCTTCTGACCTGCTAAAGCTACGGAGTGCTGAGCTCCTGACGTGGACAAAACTTCAAGCCATTTTTGTCGCGTCATTGCATAGGAGTACATCCCGTCGATTAGATTTCCAAGGACGCCAAGAGTCTGGATGCTCGTGAGTCCAAATGCAAGCACGGCAATCCGCCAATGATAACCTGAATAATCCGCTTCGCTGCTTAGCCACAAGGACACTGCGCCTAAACCAAAGAACGTAAGCCAGCAAAATACCCAATACCGGTGAGCACTTCGAAAAAGCATTAGTCGGCGTAAACCTCGGATAATACCGAGCACATGCGCACCAAGTCTCGGCAAACGGGCAGCCGTGTTCGCTTTTTCACGAAATAGAAAAATTGCATTTTCCCAGCCCACAAATTTCGTTATGCCTAAATTCTTCTCCACAATAAAAGTCTCAAGAATGGTAAGATAACCGACTATTCGGGTAATTGTTGTGGCCTTATCGAAAAAGATAATCCAGCAAGGAAGAATCACAAGTAGCGGCGACAACATTGAAGTATGCAAATCACCACTAGTCGACAATTTCATGCCAACCCCGATGATCACTCCACTCGCAGTAATGGATAACGAGAAATATTTGAACTGGCAATCTTTTAAGAATTGCAACTCCTTTCGAAGATCAGATCGCTCGTCCTCCATCATCTTCATAAACTCTCCTCGGACAATGCAGTTGAGCTAATCCTCTACTTCACTATCGCCACAAAGGTGGCGAGATTCACGTTTGGTTGGGTGCCAGCGCCGCATCACAGCCTGGAGAGGCCGAGCGGAGATTAAACCAACCAGTGCAAACATCAAGGCAGCTAGTAAAAGACAAACGAGCCTGCGGCCATATCTAACAGGCTGCTGTCAAAGCCTCTTAAAGGTATGCTCGCGGCGCTCAGAAGTTCAATGTACGGTGGAGAGTATATGATGTTTCGCCTACTTGCGCCCTACGGACTTGCTGGAAGGCCATTCTCCGCGGCCTTCGATTAATGTCACAAGTGTCTGTGACTGTTCAGATACCCATGCTTCCACCGTGCGCAAGTAATTTCTCAGTAATTTGTAAACAGTTTGCTAGCAGACATCGTCACTCTGAAGTCCCATCACCATGCTCTATTCGGTCACGGCTGCAGCAGTGGAATCAGCCCACTGTGCCCTTGTTGACGCGCAAGATCAACAGGACGGCCCCCCGGGGTCGGTTTGGCTCCCTTGTCCGCCCCCCCCTTCAGCAACATTTTCACAATGTCACGATGGCCTTGGTAGGCCGCGATATGCAGGGGGGTGAGGCCTCTAATACTGGCCGCATTCACGGCGGCCCCCTTCTTTAGCAACAGCCTCACCACGTCCCGATGGCCCTTCTGGGCTGCGATCAAGAGCGGGGTCACGCCGTCTTGCGTCGCCTGGTTCACAGCTGCCCCCTTCTCCAGCAACAATCCCACCACCTCCCGCTGGCCATTCTGAGCCGCGATGTAGAGCGAGGTCGTGCCATCCTGTTGCGCCTGGTTCACGGCGGCCCCTTTCGTCAACAACAGCCCCACCACCTCCTGTTGGCCGTTCTGGACCGCAACCAAAAGCGAGGATACGCCGTCCTTCCGGGCCTGGTTCACCGCTGCCCCCTTCTCCAACAACAACTTCACCACTTCCCGATCGCCCTTCTCAGCGGCGATCAAGAGCGGGGTCACGCCATCCTGCTCCGCCTGGTTCACCGCTGCCCCCTTCTCCAATAGCAGCACCACTACATCCCGATGGCCGTTTTGGACCGCGATGTATAGCGGGGTCGCGCCAGTCTTCTCCGCCTGGTTCACGGCAGCCCCCTTCTCCAGCA
>CAYNDW010000642.1:0-1119 GCA_964395375.1 uncultured Cytophagia bacterium | reverse complement strand
GGGTCGCGCCAGTCTTCTCCGCCTGGTTCACGGCAGCCCCCTTCTCCAGCAACAACCCCACCACCTCCTGATCGCCCCTATCGGCCGCTGTCAAGAGCGGGGTCACGCCGCCCTCGTTCGCAACCTGCACATCCGCACCGTTCTTGAGCAGCGCCTCCACCCGTGCGCGATCTTCGGTCATAATCGCCATGAATAACTCCTCATCCACTGGCCGCATGGCCATCAATATTGGCACCAAAGCCACTATGGCGAGCATCATCCAGCGTCCCCTCATATGATCCTCCTGCGATCTACTTGCATTCGGTTTCCGAGTCACTTCGCACGCCCACTAAAAATACTGTCAGCAGCTGTCTTGAAAACCAAGCCGGTTGACTGACCGAGACCACTACGGCCTCCGATTATTCTTCAGCACCACATAAAGCCTGGTGAACCGCTTGCGCAGACAGGCCATCAATGCCCGGAGACTGAATCAGGGGCGGACTCTTGTACACATCTCATTAATGCCCCCGCTTCAACCCTGTGCCTTCGGCTTCATCCGCGCCTCGCGCATGGTGACGAGCACTTGACGAATCTGCTGATGTAACCGCGCCAGCACATCCACGCTCATCGCCACTGTGACAAGATGGCCTTCCAATCCCTTCGGAGCTGCCTGTCTGTCTTTCGCCGATTTCACAATCGCCCTGAGCAGCGTGGGCTCGATGAAGCCGAAGTCCACATAGGCGATCCCCTGCGCCACGCCAACGTTTGTATAATTCGTCGCTTTGGGATGGGCCGTGGGCTCGCTGGGTTTCAAGCGCACGTTCAATGCGAGGGTCTGGTCTGTTGTTTCACTCATATGAGTCGACTCCTTCTATGACGGATGCAAGGAATAGGGGGTCTTAGATGTGAGGAGATGCGAGGAGAATAGATACACAAGCTCATCTTGATTCCTACTAAAAGTCTGCGAACTATATAGAGCCACGATAGCCCTTGTCTATAATACTCTCTCTGGATGTGCCGGTCACACCGGAGTGCGGTGCCACCGGGACGGAGACGTGGTCTTCTTGCGTAAGATCGTACCGGGTGGCGCAGACCGCAGTTACGGCATCCATGTCGCCAAACTGGCGGGGCTCCCTCCGA
>CAYNDW010000641.1:0-4237 GCA_964395375.1 uncultured Cytophagia bacterium | reverse complement strand
ATTGTCGCCCGACGCGTTAGCGCGCTCGTTCCAACAACGCGGCACGGTGCGCCTCGTTCGCTTCGATGAGTAAACCGTGCCTCAAACTTCTTTTTAAGATTTGGATGAGCCGTTGTAGCGGCGCTTTGTTACGGCGAGCGCGGATGAGATTGCAACGACTTTGCGCAAGTTCAAGCTGCTCGCTTAGGAAGATCCGCGCAAGTCGAGCGCGCTACCATTGCTGGAATTGTGTTGTGCGCGCGCCGTCCGGAAAACTGGCTGCCGCGTGCTTATGTCGAAGCCGTGCGTTATCGCGGCAAACTACACGCAACGAGCTTGTCACCAATTTGCTGGCGCGCGGCCCGGTGGAACGCGACGATCGCGGCGTGGGCCGACTATTTCTGAGGGAAAACGCGGCGAGGGCGTTCCTATTCATATGCGCGAAAGCCACGCGCTTTCAGAAAAATATTCCGAGTACCGGTTCATCGACGATGCGGAACTGCTGCTGACCATTTATTCCGCGCTACCGCCGAATCGCGACTGACGAAGGCCTTGCCAACGCACAACTTTTTTGTTATCTTTTCTACAGCTTTGATTCAAATCCAGGAAGATGTCTCAACCTCAACGGGAGGAGTAATCATGCAACGGCTTACGGTGTTATTGTTGTTCGCGTTTGGAATGCTGCTAGCAGGAAGCGCATCCGAAGCTCGCGCGCAAGCGCAGGACGAGCAGTTGTATCAGCAAATTTTCGGCAAGATGCAAGAGAAGATCGGCCAGGCGCGCACGGCGCAGGCGGATATTCTTTCGCCGGAAGTGTTCACGCGCGCGTTTCGCAAATACAATGAAGCGAAAGAAGATTTTAAGCGCGGACGCTCACTCAACGAGATCAATACAAAATTACGCGAAGTTTCCACGGATTTAGAGGCCGCGATGAACACGGCAAAGGTCGGCAAAGTCGCGCTCGCCACTGCTTTGGATGCGCGCAATGATGCGCTCGATAGCGATGCGCCGCAGTATGCGCAAGAGGGTTATATCGTTGCGGATCGCGCGTTTATGGACGCCGCGCGCAAGCTCGAAAGCGGCGACATGAACGCGGCCAAGAAGAAGAGCGAAGAAGCGGAGCGCATTTTCCGCGAGGCCGAGTTGCTGGCGATCAAAGGCAGCGTCATCGGCGCGGTGCGCACTCAAATCATCAAGGCGCGTGAAGTGAAAGTCGATCGGCTCGCGCCGCTCACGTTCGGCAAGTCGGAAGCGTTGTTGGCGGAAGCCGAGAAGATTTTAAATTCCGACCGCTATGCCGCGGGCACGGCGCGCGAAAAGGCGGAGGCCGCGGCGTATGAAATCAAACACGCCACGCAACTCGCCGAACAAATTCAGCGCGTGAAGCTCGATGAGCGGCAATGGGAAAAACTCTTGCTCGAACAACAACAACAGATCGCGAGCATCTCGCGCGAGCTCGATTTCAACCCGCAATTTTTAGAAGGCACGGATAAGCCGGTGAATGACATTCGCCAGGCGATCAAATCTCTGCGCGCCGAACGCCGCGACTTGACCGCGGAAGTGGGCAAGATGAGCACGCGTTTGGACGAATTGAGCCGCGAGTTGAACAACATTCGCGAAGCGCAAGTCGGGCTGGAGTCGCAGCTTGAAAAAGAAAAACGCAAGCAGCAAGAGTTGCAGCAAGAACGCCAGCGGCGCGAAGAACGGCAAAAGGCATTGTTTGCGACTTTTGAGCCGGCGGAAGCAAAGATTTTGCAAGAGAGCGATACGGTTTATCGTATTCGCTTGCTCGGCTTGACGTTTCCTTCGGGCAAGGCCGTGATTCAGCCGCAATATTTTTCTTTGCTCACCAAGATGCAACGCGCGCTGCGCATTTACCCCAATGTCAATGTGACCATCGAAGGCCACACCGACGGCGTGGGCAATGAGAGCAACAACCAAAGATATTCCACCGAACGCGCGCTCGCGATTCAACAATACTTGCTGGCGAACATGAATCTCGCGCCGGAGCAAGTGCAAGCCGTGGGCTTCGGTTCGAGCACGCCCATCGCGAGCGACAAAACCGAAGAGGGCCGCGCGCAAAATCGCCGCATCGAAGTGGTGCTCACGATTCCGGCGCAATAGCTTTTCCCTTCTCCTGAATTGAATAACGGCATTGAAAATTTTAAATTGAAATTTTGCAATTTAAAATTTTCAATGCTCTTGCTTGCAACCAGCCTTCTCGTCATGCCTCTCACTTTAATCGAATCCGTCGCAGCGATGCAAGCGCGCAGCCTCGCGTTGCGCGCGCAGGGCAAGCGCATCGGCTTAGTGCCCACCATGGGCTATTTGCATGAAGGGCATGTAAGTTTGATGCGCTTGCTGCGACCACGCTGTGAGGTGTTGGTCACGAGCATCTTCGTCAATCCTATGCAGTTCGGGCCGCACGAAGACTTGGCGCGTTATCCGCGCGACTTGCAACGCGACTTGGAACTCTGCGCGCAAGCAGCATGCGACATTGTCTTTCATCCCTCCGCGGAAGAAATCTATCCCGAGAATTTTCGCACGCACATTGAAGTGAGTGAGTTGACCGAGAACTTGTGCGGTCCGTTTCGCCCTGGCCATTTTCGCGGCGTCACCACCGTTGTCGGTTTGCTCTTCAACATTGTGCAGCCGCAGCTTGCGGCCTTCGGCCAAAAAGATGCGCAGCAAGCGCTCGTGCTCGAACGCATGGTGCGCGATCTCCGCATGCCGATTGAAATCATCGTCGGCCCGACGCTGCGCGAACCCGACGGCCTTGCGATGAGTTCGCGCAATGTTTACCTCCAACCCGAAGCGCGCAAGCAAGCTCCGGCGCTCTATCACGCGTTGCTGCTCGCGGAGAAGATGATTGCCGGCGGCGAGCGCCGGACGGATCAAATCATTGCTGCGATGACGGCTTTGCTCGAGCAAGAAGTCACCGCACCGATGATCGAATACATCTCCGTGGTCGATCGCGAGCGGCTGCATCCGCTCGAACAATTGCGCGGCAAGTTTGTCCTCGCGCTCGCCGTGCGCCTCGACAAGACGAGATTGATTGATAATATGTTTTTCGAAGTTGCTTGAAACAGACCACCTCCTTGCTGTCATGTAGTACTTGAATTTTGGACTCGTGACACCGCCATCGCCTGATGCTGTAAGCCTCAGGCTAAAAGGTGAAAGCGATCTGAAGATTGCTCATTACCCAGTGGGTAGTAGCCCCGCTTGCGGGGCTTGCATCTCCTAGTCTGATGCTTCAGCATCAGGCGATGGCGGGCGAAATCATCCGTGCAAAACAGTGGTCATCTTCCAAGAAGGAAATGCCATGATCCTCGCCGGCGACGTTGGCGGCACCAAAGCGCGATTGGCTTTGTATCAATTCAAAGATGGGTCTTTCGCGCGGCAACACACTGAAACTTTCAACAGCACGGACTTTTCCGGTGTGGAAGAAGTCGTGCAAACTTTTTTGCGCAAGCACAACGCGAGCGTGTCGAAAGTGTGTATCGGCATTCCCGCGCCGATTGTGGAGGGCAAAGCTCGGCCCGCGAATTTAGCGTGGGAGTTGGATGAAGCGCGTTTGGCTGCGATGCTCGGCATCAACGCCGTGCGCTTGGTGAATGATCTCGTGGCCACCACCGCGGCCGTGCCGTTTTTGAGCGAAGAAGATTTGATCGTGCTCAATCGCGGCGAGCTGACGGGCAAAGAAAAAATTTACGGCGTGCTCGCGCCGGGCACGGGCTTGGGCGAAGGCTTTCTCATTCGCGGCCCGAATCAAAATGAAGTGATTGCCTCCGAAGGCGGCCACGTGGATTTTGCGCCGACGAATGAAACGGAGATCGGGCTTCTGCAATATCTGCAAGCCAAGTATCAGCACGTGAGTTATGAGCGCGTGCTCTCCGGGCCGGGCTTAATCAGCATCTATTATTTTCTGAAAGACAGCGGGCGCGGCCATGAGCCGCCGGAGTTGGCGGAGCGCATGCGCGAAGAGAATCAAGCAGCAGTGATTTCGAACGCGGCGCTCACGCGGGAGTTTGAAATTTGCGTGCGCGCGTTAGATATTTTTGTTTCGGTGCTGGGAGCGCAAGCCGGCAACATGGTTTTGACCGTATGGGCCACGGGCGGAATTTATCTCGGCGGCGGCGTGTCTCCGAAAATTTTGCCTAAGCTGATGGACGGCTCGGTGGTGGCTTCGTATTTGAACAAAGGTCGTTTGACAAATTTTGTGAAGAAAACGCCGCTGTACGTGATTCGTGATGATCAT
>CAYNDW010000640.1:0-4238 GCA_964395375.1 uncultured Cytophagia bacterium | reverse complement strand
CGGCTTCCGCATCGAGCGCAAAACCGCGAGCACTTCGTTTGTTGAAATCGCCACGGCCGCGGCGCAAGCGCAAAGCTATTCGGATCTCACCGTGAGCGCGAACACGGCCTACACCTATCGCGTGCGCGCGTATAATGTGACCGGCAATTCGGATTATTCGAATGAAGCCAACGCGACCACGCCGAATGTTCCTCCGGCCTCGCCGACGAATCTTGCGGCCAGCTCTGCGAGCATGTCGCAAGTTAATTTGAACTGGACCGACAATTCGAACAATGAAGATGGCTTCCGCATCGAGCGCAAAACCGCGAGCACGGCTTTTGTTGAAATTGCCACGGCGCAAACGCCGAGCTATTCCGACCTGACCGTAAGCGCGAGCACGGCGTATACCTATCGCGTGCGCGCATATAATGCGACCGGCAATTCGAATTATTCGAATGAAGCCAACGCGACCACGCCGAATGCGCCTCCGCCGTTGCCCGCAGCACCGACGAGCTTAACAGCAAATGCCATCAGCGCCGCGCGCGTTGATTTGAGTTGGAGCGACAACGCGACGAGCGAAGACGGCTTCCGCATCGAGCGCAAAACCGCGAGCACTGCGTTTGTTGAAATCGCCGTGGCCGCGGCGCAAGCGCAGAGCTATTCCGATTTGACCGCGAGCGCGAACACGGCCTACACCTATCGCGTGCGCGCGTATAATGTGACCGGCAATTCGGATTATTCGAATGAAGCCAACGCGACCACACCCGATATTCCTCCGGCCTCGCCCACGAATCTCGCGGCCAGCGCGGCTGGCATCGCAAGAGTGAATTTGAGTTGGACCGACAACGCAAATAACGAAGCTGGCTTTTTAATTGAGCGCAAAACCGCGAGCACGGCTTTCGTTGAGATCGACACGGTTGCAACGTCGGCGCAGAGTTATGCAGACACGACCGTGAGCGCGAGCACGGCGTATACGTATCGCATGCGCGCGTATAATGCGACGGGCAATTCAAATTATTCGAATGAAGCCAACGCGACCACGCCTCCGCCATTGCCCGCCGCGCCGACGAATCTCGCGGCTAACGCCATAAGCGCCACGCGCGTTGATTTGAGTTGGACCGACAACGCGAGCACCGAAGACGGCTTCCGCATCGAGCGCAAAACCGCGAGCACTGCTTTTGCTCAAATAGGCACGGCCGCGGCGCAAGCACAGAGCTATTCGGATTTGACCGCGAGCGCGAACACGGCCTACACCTATCGCGTGCGCGCGTATAATGTGACGGGCAATTCGGATTATTCGAATGAAGCCAACGCGACCACGCCGAATACGCCTCCGCCTTTGCCCACAGCGCCCACGAGCCTTACGGCAAATGCCGCGAGCGCGGCGCAGATCAATTTGAGTTGGTCGGACAATGCCAACAATGAAGACGGCTTTCGCATTGAGCGCAAAACCGCGTCCACTTCTTTTGTAGAAATTGCCACGGCGCAAGCTTCGAGCTATTCGGATGTGACCGTGAGCGCGGGCACGACTTACACCTATCGCGTGCGCGCGTACAATGTGACCGGCAATTCTAATTATTCGAATGAAGCCAGTGCGAGCACGCCGTGCAATGTGCTCGCCGCGTTCTCCGCGAACACCACGAGCGGCTGCGCGCCGCTGAACGTTGCATTCACGGATCAATCCACGCCGCAAAGCGGAATCACCTCGTGGTCATGGAATTTCGGCGACGGCACTACTTCCACGGCGCAACATCCCACGCATGCCTTCAATGCGCCGGGCACGTACACGGTGACCTTGACGGCCACTGCCGGCGCGTGCAACGATGGCGAAATCAAAACCAATTTCATCACCGTCACCGGCGCGCCCACGGCGAATTTTATTGCAACGCCCACCGCGGGCAGCACGCCGCTCACGGTTAATTTCACGAATCAATCCACCGGCGGCGCAACTTCGTGGTCGTGGAATTTCGGCGACGGCGGAACTTCGACGCTGCAAAATCCTTCACATCAATACACCACCACGGGCTTATTTACCGTCACGTTGACCGCGAGCAATGGCTGCGGCTCTGATCCCGAAACCAAAACCAACTACATCAACGTGAGCAATACGCCGACGAACGTCGCACTGAACAAACCAGCCACCGCCTCTAGTTCCACCGGAGTCAGCACCGAAACGCCGGCCAAAGCGGTCGATGGCAATGCGAGCACGTACTGGCGCAGCGGAACGGTGAGCAGCGCGACGATCGCCTGGCTGCGCGTGGATTTGCAAGGCGCGTTTACTTGCAGCCGCGCGGTGGTGAATTGGGCCGACACCAAGTATTATGCGCGCAAGTATCAACTGCAAGTTTCGAACGACGACGTGAATTGGTCCACGGTCTATACGGATAATGCTGGCAACGCCGGAGTTGACGACTTCACGTTCGCTTCGGTCAGCGCGCGATATGTGCGTGTGTATATCACGGAGAACAACAAATCGAGCGAGCGCATCAAAGAGTTTGAAGTATATGGCATCAGCAATGGTTTGAGGAAAGACGAGTCGGAGAGTTTGAGCGAAGCGCCGGCCGCGGTCGAGCTGCTCACGAATTATCCCAACCCGTTCAATCCGCAAACGAAAATTCGTTTCAGCCTCGCCGCGCAAACGCACGTGACGCTGCGTGTGTTCAATGCCCTCGGGCAAGAAGTCGCGCTTTTGGTGAATGAGTCTCGCCTCGCGGGGGCGCATGAAGTTTTGTTTGACGCCCATACGTTGCCGAGCGGCGTTTATTTTGCCGAATTGCAAGTCGGAGCTGAACGCCGCGTGCAGCGCTTGTTGTTGATGAAATAGCGGCGCATTCAGCCGTCTCAGCGCAAAATTCTGGTAGAATAAAAAGGCCGCTCGTTCGAAGTTTCTGAACAAGCGGCCTTCTTATTGGTTTTCGCTTTTGCGAAAGTACCTCTTGAAAACAAAGAGCCGAATCTTTAAGTTGCCGATAGTTTCGCTTGAAGTGGAATGCTACTCCGCGAAGAACTGACACAAGGAGTTCAATATGGTGATAAGTAACTGGCGTAATCACATTGTGAGCACACCTGAAGTTTTGCGCGGCAAGCCGCGCATTCGTGACACCAGAATTCCAGTGAGCCTGATACTAGGTTATTTGGCCATTGGAAAAAGTTTTAAAGAAATCACTGCGGAATTTCCGGACTTGGCCAACGAGCATATCGCGGCGTGTCTGGAATACGCGCGGGACTTGTCAGAATATACTTTGGCCGCGTAATGTTGAAGCTCTTTGCAGATCACTGCATCTCAAATTATATCATCGCGGAGCTTTCAGCGGCCGGCTGCGAAGTCTTACGGCTCAAAGAATATATTGCGCCGGGCTCGGACGATCCGATCGTCATTGCGAAAGCGCAGGAGTTGAGTTGTGTTCTAATTTCGCTCAACGGCGATTTTTCCGATATCGTGACTTACCCGCCCGCGCGCTATCAAGGGATAATCGCTCTTCAGATCAATAACCATCCGGAGATTATTCCGCAACTCATGGCTCGTTTGAAAACTTACCTGATTTCCCACACCGACATGGAACACTACAACGGTAAACTATTCCTCGTGGAAGTCCACAGAATCAGAGTGCGGGAATGATTTGCTGTTCGTGGATGTGATTCAAGTCTGCTTCCTCACCCGCCGCGCCCCCTCCACCATATTCGCCAACTTTTGCTTCGCGGCCCAGCGCGCGGTTTGGCTCAAGCCGCAATCGGGCGCGAAGGAGAGTTTGTCCGCGGGAGCATATTGCAAACAGAGTTTGATGCGCTCGACAATGTCTTCGACGGTTTCGATATAATAGCTCTTCACGTCGATGATGCCCACGGCCACATCCATCCGCTTCGCAATCTCCGCAATCATCTCGATCTCCGCAAACTCGCGGCTCGCCATTTCCACGTGCAGCTCGTCAACTTTGAATTGGAGAAAATTGGGGAACATCGGCGCGAGGCGGCGTTTGCCCACGGCTCGGCCTTTGTAATTGCCAAAACAAAGATGCGCGGAGAGCCGGCACTTGCCCGCGACTGGCTCCACAGTGCGATTGAAAATATCAACGAAGCGCTTCGTGTCTTCGCGATAGGCATAGCAACTCATCGAAGGTTCGTCCACGCTGATCTCCGTGCAGCCGGCTTGCACGAGCGCTTCCAGCTCCGCGCGAATAATTGGCAGCAAAGCTTCAGTGAGGGCATAGCGATCTTTGTATTGCGCATTAGGCACGAGCCTTCCGCTCAAAGTATATGGC
>CAYNDW010000639.1:0-4239 GCA_964395375.1 uncultured Cytophagia bacterium | reverse complement strand
CCCCAACCCCCAGATCCGTAGTCTGGTGCTCTATCCATTGAGCTACGGGCGCGTGAAGAAAGGATATGGAGATACTGCTCCAAGGTGTTTAGGCAAGATCCTGGACAGACAAACCGATCATGAGCACGTTTCTTATACAGGCGTGCAATCGTGGGGTCAAGCTGGCTTTGGTTGAAGATGGGCGCTGAGTAAGACTGTTTGGCCTAAAAAATACTCTTACTCACTTCGTTGGAGTAGGTACTTTCATTTCCGGAGCTATCGTACCCTGTAATGACGAAGTAATATGTAGTCCCGTTTTGCAGTCCTGCCGCCGTATAGCTTGTCGTCGTCTTGGGTAGCGTTACGAGTGGTGCGCCATAGGTTCCCGATGCCGTTCCTCGATACACCTTATATCCCGTTAAATCGGATTCGGTGCCGGCATTCCAGGTCAGCGTGGCAGTCCCTGCAGTTGTGGCGCTGAGTATGAAGGACACAGGAATCTGTCGCGGGCTATTGCTCGATCCGGAAGCTGTGATAGCGACGATGCTGTTATAGGTTCCAGCGACTAACCCCGTCATATTCACGCTTGCAGTCACGGTCCCACTGTTGGTGCCGGACACGGGACTGAGGGCCAACCACGCTGCGTTGTCCGAGGCCGTCCAGGACAAAGTGCCGCTACCCGTGTTGGAGATACTGATGGGCTTAGGGGCAGGGTTTGCGCCTCCGACCGTTCCGGTGAACGTGAGGTTGGTCGGGCTGAGACCAATCGCGGGCGTAACACTGCCGGAAGTGACGGTCATGGTGATGGGCAGCTGTTTTGTCGTGCCGCCGCCAGAGATGGACGCAGTCCCACTGTAGGTTCCGGCAGTGAGTCCAGCGGTGGAGGCCGTGTGCGAGATCGTGGCCGATCCCCCTGGCGCTATCGTCACCGTGTCGCCCGAGGTGGCGACGAGCCAGTTGATCGAATCGAACCAGGTGACGGTCAATATGCTGGTGCCGGTGTTGGTCAGGGTGACACCGAGCACCTTGTTCGGCCCACCCACCGTTCCCGTGTACGCGAGTGCGGGCGGCGAAACACTGAAGCCACTTGTCGAAGTCGATTGTGTGATGGACAGAGTCACGGGGAGGATTGTTCTTCTGATACGTCCGCTCCGGCTGGTTTCTATGATTGTGATTTGTGTTGAATACGATCCAGCAGTGAGGCCGGCTGTGGTGGCTCTCACCGAAACGGTATCGGTCTCTGTGGCGATCGTACCGGATGAAGGTGTCACTGTGATCCAGGGGGCGTTCTCGGTTACCGTCCATGTTTGCTCTCTCGATCGGCTCGTTGAGAGAGCGATGGTTTGCGGTGAGGGATCTGCGCCGCCGCTGGTAGCCGAAAAGGTGAGGGCGCTCGGACTGACTTGCAAGGCCCACGATGGGTTCGCAAAGCCAAGAAGTATTGCGAACGCCAACAGGGTTCCGCCAAGTATTGTCGACGCAGTCTGTCGAATCGGCGCTGTACATTGCTCATGGTTCATCGTATGGGTCGCAAGGAATGTCATGAAACCCTTTCGCTGCATGTTGTTCGCCGAATAAGGGGAGTCGGCGCTGATAGGATAGGCACAGAGCAATGCCTGTGCCGAGAGGGTTTCCTTTCGCTTGGCACGCAAACGCGTTGCTGGGACAGGGTGAGAGAGGGCCTGTAGGGGCAAACACACAGCTGGAGCGATCTGGAAGATCGTAGCCTTCAGCATGCAGAATCTACAGTAGCATCAATTTGTGCTGTTGCTCAGCGGCCCGCATGCCGATTGGATTTCCAAAACAGTATTCAGATTAATCGTTCTCAGGTAAACTTTCCCATGATATGAGGTGACGAATCCGGGTGGTTGCCTCTGGATGAGGACGATGGCCAATCTCCAACCAGTTCTAAGAGAACCAGAATCTGTAGAGATACCCGATAGGGCGCCTACCAGGACATTTCCCGTTTGGCAATGGGTGTTAGGCGCGGTGCTGGCGGTTGCGCTCGGCTCATGGCTGGTGTGGCTCTCAGCCTATGTTCAACGAATGTTTATCGAGGAGGACATCCATGCGGCCTGTCAGCGAGTCATGCCGGACACGGTTCAGCGTTGCGTGGATACGGTGATCATTCAACGGGGGGGAGCGAGACGATGAATGAATGGGGTCGATGGGTATTTGTGGCGGTGCTGTGTGTGTGGCTCACGATCGTGAGCCTGGCTTCCACAGCTCAGGTTGCAGCGGCGCAGGAATCCGATACGGAATCAAGACCTAAGTTCGATGTGGTGGTTGGAACCTGGATCAGCACCGGAGACACACGCTGGGCACACGATGCATCGTCCTCATCCCCGTTGCTGGGGAATCCTACCTCCAAGCTCATCTATAAGGATGTCGGGACAAACGTGTTCGATATTGCCGGGACGTTGTGGTTCACGCCGCGAATGTTCGGGCGGCTTAATGTGGGCGTTGCCGGTATCGGTGGGGGACGGCTCACGGATTTTGACTATCTGGCGGCTGATGGCGGAAACCCTTCCTCGCAAACGAACAGTAATATCAATGGCGATGGCATGTGGTATCTCAACGCAGATGTCGGCGGGCGTGGGGCGAATTTCCCCAACCATCGAGGCTGGCTTGATGTATTCGGCGGAGTTCAGTATTGGCACACGAAGTACACGGCAGTTGGTCTTGGGCAGGTAATCTGTACCTCTGCCGGAGCCAATACGGATTTGGATCCTACTATGGTTGGCACACAGCCTCTTTGCCCTAGCTCTGCTCCAAATAACACTACTGTTATCACGAATACAACCAACTGGTATTCGCTCCGTACAGGTGGCAAAACAGAGTATCGTCTGACCAGGCAGCTTAGTCTGCTGGGGAGCGTGGCATTGCTCCCGCTCAGCATAATTCAGAACAACGACACCCATCATCTACGAAGCGATTTGCAGCAGGATCCCAGCATTTCGATGCTGGGTTTCGGCATGGGAGTGGATGCCGATGTTGGCGCAAAATTCATGTTCACGAAGAACATCGGACTGAATGTGGGCTATCGAGTGTGGTGGAACCGCATGATCGACGGCAATGTGACCTTCCATGGTGTGAGTGGTTCTTCTGAGTTTCCCTTGACGGAGTTCCAGTCAATCCGCCACGGCTTCACGGCCGGTCTCAATTTCATATTCTAGTTAGAGTGGATAGGCCTAGTCTACCGGCGGCGTCCCGACGGCAGCGTTTCGTCTTCGTATTGGGCGAAGAGCCGTTTGGCTTCCGGATGGAGATGGCTTGGGTGGCCGTGTGGAATGCCGACGGTGCGGAAGAGCGGTGTGAGCTTGCCGTTCGGATGTAAGTAGCCGGCGCGAAGCGGGACCGTGCGGACACTGTGGCGGACCAAATGGCAGGGAGTCGGTCTAATCGAGGTGATCCACTCGGCGATGTCATGCGGGTTGCCAATCGACGCTGAGAGCAAGAGCATACGCGCTTGGCTTGGGCAGAAGATGATCGTTTCCTCCCAGACGACGCCTCGCTCCGGATCTGCGATATATTGCGACTCGTCCAAGATGACCAGACCTAATGTATCTAAGCGCACGTCGATCTCACCGCCGCCTGCGTCGTAGAGCAGATTCCGCAAGATTTCTGTCGTCATGATCAGTAGAGGGGCCTGCCCATTGTCGCGCCGATCGCCGGTCAGAATGCCGACTTGGTCAGCGCCAAATATTTTCGAAAACTCCGTGTATTTGGTATTTGAGAGGGCCTTGAGCGGCGACGTATAGATAACGGTTCGGTTCTCTGCGATCGCGCGACGGGCTGCTTCGACTGCAACGTAGGTCTTTCCGCTCCCGGTTGGAACGCTGACGACGACGTCGCCCTCTTTCAGCTTGGCGACGGCCTCTTCTTGCCAGGCATCCGCGACAAAGCTCTTCGGCGGCGGCACTCCCAGGCCTTCCAACCAGCTGGAGAGGGTGATGGCCAGCTCATGTGACTCCGGCTCAGCCGACCTGTGCGTGGGATTACGTGCAGGCGAAGGAGATTTCGGTTTTCGCGCAGCGGGGGTCTGAGGAGAGGGTAGCGCGGGGCGAGCCTGTTTTTCGCCGATTAAGGTCATCAGGTCGGACTCGAAGCCTGCGCGGTTCTCGGCGCGAACGCTCACGGACCATTATCATCGAACGCGCACGGCGTTCGCCCGGCTGAACCCGACGATCTGCTTTTCCGTGAAGAGCTGCCAGAACCTCGCTATTCTCCGATTGCTGCGGGAACAAGGCGCGGGGTTCG
>CAYNDW010000638.1:0-4248 GCA_964395375.1 uncultured Cytophagia bacterium | reverse complement strand
TGCTTAAAAAGATTCCTTCTGAATGACACGTTAAAAGGCCTTTGACACTAGCATAAATCAAAGAGGACACATGCTGGCTCACATCATATTAGCACTCAGCCTATTCGCAGCTTCGCCGGAAATCAAAACCGGCGCGAAGGCACGCGACTTCACTTTGACTTCGTTCCGCGGCAAAGAGATTTCGCTCTCCGGCCTGCGCGGCAAAGTGGTGCTGTTGAATTTTTGGGCCACGTGGTGCGCGCCGTGCCGCGAAGAGTTGCCGGAGCTTTCGTTGTTGCAAGAAAACCTCGGCAAACGCGGCTTGGTCATTCTCGCGGTGTCGGTGGATAATGACTTGGAAAACGCGAAGAGCTTTGCGAAGAAGCACAACCTCAAACTCGAAACGTTGTGGGATCGCGAGAAGAAGGTGACGAAGCTTTATGATCCGGAAACCATGCCGAGCAGCTATCTCATTGACCGCAACGGCAACCTGCGCTATGTGCATAGCGGTTATGATGAAAAAGAATGGAAACGCATTCTGCATGAGATCGACGAGCTGTTGGAGCAGAAGGCGGGCGAGGGTGGAAAAGTGAAACGATGATCTCTGGTTTCAAACGCGGAGGTGTATTTCAAGCACTGAAAAAGATTTTCCTCCAACGGATAAAAGCCGCCGACTGCTATCAAAATAAAATCCGTTGGCAGCTTTCATCCGTTGGGATTTTTGTTTGGCTCCGACTCATCCGGTTTATGGATAACGAAGAAATAAAAGCGACTGTCTAAAAAAGGAGAACACATGCACCGAACTCGAAATTTATTTTTGCTTCTTGCCGCGAGCTGTGCGCTGCTCTTGAACGCCTGCGCCGCGGTGAAGCCTTATGAACGCGAACACCTCGCGCGCCGCATTATGGATTTCAAACAAGCGCAAGCCGAGGAAGCGACCGAGCGCCATTGGCTCGAAACATTGGAAGCGAGCACCGGCGGCATGGGCGGGTCCGGCGGCGGCTGCGCGTGCAATTGAAGCGCGAAGCGTCAAATGTCTTTTGCCGTCTTGAAATTCGGAGCACGAAATCGGCTAACCTCGCTCCTCGTGCGCTGTCATTCAGAAAGAATCTTTTTTAGCGCTGGGCAGCACCTCCAGCGAGTAAAAAGATTCATTCTGAATGACACCGAGAAGGGGAGGTGCAACCTATAAGCGTTTGGAGCAATATTCCCTTCTCTATCGAACATCGCGAGAATTGTCTCGAGTTCATCAATCGCACGAGTGCGCCAACCCATACTTAAATACGTGTTGAATGGTTTGGCCGCTCAACTAGGCGCGATTTCTTTCATCTAAAAACAAAAGCCGTCTAAAGTCGGTTGGCGCCAACCAGCCGTTCATGAATAGCATTGGCGCGCAGTTGGAGGCAATGCTTCTCTTCGTTTTTTTCCATTTGCGCTTCGCCGCTCACCGCTTTATCTTTCCCCGCCATAAAATTTGCGGCCGCCCATCTCGCTGCAACACATCACTGACGCTCGCCTTTTTCTCATCCAAACGTCGGAGACTCGCGCATGAAAACTTTCACGAGTTTGCTCGCTGCTTTTATTTGCCTATGCACGGCCACTGCCCTGCTCGCGCAAGCGCCCGAATATCAAGCCGCGCCGCGGCAAATGCTGCGCATCGACGCGCTCGACCAAGCCACGCTGCAAAAATTTCTCGCGCTCGATTTGGACGTGGCGGAAATTGATCCCCAACAAAATGCTTTTGAAATCATCGCCACGCCCGCTGATCGCGAACGGCTCGTTAGCTTGGGCGTGCGTTATGCCACGCTCAACGATAATCTCGAAACCTTTGCTCTCGCGCTGCGCGCGCAAGGTTACCTTGACCACTTCCACGATTACGCCGAAACACTCACGGAGCTGCAGCTTGCCGAAGCGTTGCACCCCTCGCTGGTTCAGCTTGTCGATATCGGCGATAGTTGGGAGAAGACGCAGGGCCTCGCCGATCGCGACATTTGGGCCGTGAAAATTTCAGACAACGTGCAGGCAGAAGAAAACGAAGCTGAAGTGCTCATCATCGGCAATCATCACGCGCGCGAAATCATTACGCCGGAGACCGTGCTCGATTTTATGAATTACTTGCTGCAAAATTACGGCGGCGATCCGTACGTCACGCACCTCGTCAACCATCGCCAAATCTGGCTCGTTCCGATTTTGAATCCCGACGGCTTGGATCACGTTCATCAAAACGATTTGTGGTGGCGCAAGAATCGTCGGCGCAATGCCAATGGCACGTTCGGCGTGGATCTCAATCGCAACTATGCTTTCAAGTGGGGCTATGACAACATCGGCTCCAGCCCGAGCGGCGGCAGTAGCACGTATCGCGGCGCCGCGCCTTTTTCTGAGCCGGAAACCGCGGCATTGCGCGACTTCGTGAACGCGCATCGCTTTCGCGCTTCGTTGTCTTATCATTCCTACGGCAATCTTTTGATTTATCCTTGGGGTTATATTGCGCAGCATACGCCGGAGCACGCGAGCTTCGTTGCGCTCGCGGATAGCATGGTTACGTATCATGGTTATAAAGCCGGGCTCGGAGTGGAGACCGTCTTCTATACGACCAATGGCGATTCCGATGATTGGCTCTATGGCGAGCAAACCACGAAGAATAAAATTTTCGCGATGACGCCGGAGGTGGGCAATGCTTTTCATCCCGATACCACGGAGATCGAACAACTCATTTTAGAAAATCGCGGGCCGAATCTTTTTCTCACGTACGCCGTGGGCGAAGAGCCGGTTGTCGCGCACGCGCCGCTTGCGGATACAATCAAGACGATTGGCCCCTATCGTATCGCCGCGCAAGTTTCTGCGCCGATCATTCTCACGCAAGCCGCGGCATTGGCGAGCGAGGGGGTTCTTCTGCATTACAATTCCACGGGCACGCCGCCGTTTCAATCTGTGGTTATGACGGCCACGAGCAATGCGCAAGAGTTTGCCGCGGCGATTCCCGCGGTGAGCGGCAATCAACGCGTTTATTATTTTATTTCGGCAATGGATGACCGCGACCGCATCGGACATGCGCCGCGTGCGGCGAGCGCGGGCGCATATTTTTCATTTTATGTGCGCGGCGATTTCGCGCCGCGCATTGTCGTGGCGCCGGAGCAGTTGCGTTGGGCCTTGCTGCCGGATATTACTTTTACGGATACGTTGATCGTCGCGAATCGCGGCCAGTTGGATTTGAAGTTCAACCTGCGCGATTCCGCTTTCACCGATTGGCTGAAGTTTGGCCTCGACACGGCGCGCGTGCAAACGGGTCGTGAGCTTGCGGTGCCGCTCATGATCAACACCACGCGCTTGCAAGCGGGCACTCATTCCGCGCTCCTCCTCGTGCACGCGAACGATCCTGCGCAACCGATCACGCGCGTGCCCGTGGAATTGACCATTGGCAGCACGAGTGTCGAGGGCGAAGCGCCAAATTCATTGCCCAAGAAATTTGCGCTGCATCAAAGCCGGCCCAATCCCTTTCGCGGCGCAACGATGATTCCATATGAATTGCCCGCGAATGTTTCGGGAGAGATCAAGCTCGCGATTTATAATTTGATCGGCCAGCAAGTGCGCGTGCTTGTGCAACGCGAACAACGCGCGGGTTATTACAGCGCGCGCTGGGAGGGCAAAGATGATTTGGGTAGAATTGTGCCCGCGGGAATTTATTTTTATCGGTTGGAAGGGCAAGGCTTCGTGCAGGTAAAGAAGATGGTTCTGGCGAGGTAGCACGTTCTGTTTGTAGTGATGCCTTTAGGCATTTTACGTTGATCGACCTCCAGCGCCTGAAGGCGCTACTACGAGCGCAAGATCCTCAGCCGAAACAGCTCATGCCCGCTGCGCAGATACTTTTTCTCAAACGGCGTGGTCGGCGTCGTGGGCGAGAAGCTTTCGAGCATGCCGTGCGCGCCGGTGCAATGAAAGTACGCGGCTTCAAATTCCCGCAAATAGATTTGCCAATTGCTGCGCAGCTCGAAATATGCGCCGAGCTTGATCAAATCTAAAAACACGGGATGGCCGTGAAAACGTTTTTTGAGCGCGGAAGGTTTGGGCCAGGGGTTGGGATAGAGCAGATAGTGTCGCGCCACTTGCCATTCGCGCTGCGCGGCCAAACGCCAAAAGTCCATCACCTCCGCGCGCACGAGGGCATAGTTTGAAATGGCGGGGTTGCGGTACGCGTGATGCTTCGCAATCCGCGCCGCGGATTTGTCGATCCCCAAAACAAAGTGCTCGGGGAATTGCGCGGCGATTGCA
>CAYNDW010000637.1:0-4251 GCA_964395375.1 uncultured Cytophagia bacterium | reverse complement strand
GGTGGTCGACCATTTAATTCACGAAACGATGGAAGGCTGTCATGTTGCGAACCCTCCGGCTCCGGGAGCTTAACCCCGGCTATTTGCACGGCGCGTACAATGCCGTGCATAATTGTCTCCGCATTCAACCGCACGAGCGCGTGACCATGGTCACGGATTATGACACGCTCGATATTGCCAAATGCCTGTTCGAGGAAGTGCAGCAAGTCGGCAGTGCGGTGACTTCATTTGTGCTCGAAAATTTGACCGCGCGCCCCATGCGCAAGATGCCAAACGAAGTGTTGGAGTCGATGTCGCGTTCGCACGTCGGCATCATGTGTGTGAAGTCGCAAGTGGGCGAATCCAAAGTGCGCGGCGATCTCATCAAAGTCGTGGAGCAAGCGGGCGTGCGCTATGCGCATATGATCGGCATCACGGAGGAGATCATGGTGCAGAGCATGCGCGCGGATTTCGAGAAAGTGTATGCGCTCGGCGATCGCTTGCTCGCCGTCGCGCGTTCGGCGCATAAAGCTTATGTGAAAACCGAACTCGGCACGGACTTGGTGGTGACTTTAAACCCGAAGCTACGCTGGCAAAACACCGGCGGCAAGATTACGCCGGAGGTTTGGTCAAACTTACCTGCGGGAGAAATTTTTACCTGCCCCGAAAGTGTTGAGGGCGTGATGGTGGTGGATGGCACGGTGGGCGATTATTTCTGCTGGAAATATGGCTGCGTGGAAAACACGCCGCTGCGTTTGGAATTGGCGCAGGGCTATTTGCAATCCGCTACCTGCGCGAACGCGGAACTTGAGCGGGAGTTTTTGGAGTATTGCAACAGCGCGCCCAACAGCGATCGCGTCGGTGAGTTTGCGCTCGGCACCAATCTGTGGGTGGAAAGCATCATCGGCAATTTGCTGCAAGATGAAAAGATGCCCGGCGTGCATATCGCGTTCGGCAATCCCGCCCCGGGCCAAACCGGCGCGGATTGGACCTGCCCTACGCACATCGACCTCATCACCATGAAGCCGGATATTTGGTTCGATGGCACGCAAGTAATGGCGCGAGGTGAGTATTTGGTTTGAACGCAAAGTTAGTTTGCTTGAAATAGAAAAGGACAGGCGAGGTCGCCTGTCCTTTTCTGTTTAGCTCTGTTCTTAGGAAATCTGCCAAGTAACGGCGGAGTCATAATGCTCTTTCTCTGCTTTCACGGAAAGGTGAAAATGTTTTGTATGCGGATTTGCGCCAGAATAACTGCGCCACACCCAGGGTTGCTTGAGTGCGCTGATAATCTGTTTGTTCCAGATAATGTACTTGATGCGCTGATCACGGCTCCGAGCCAAAGCTTCCACCAAACGTTTTGCATCACACCCGTTGAGCGGATCATCGGTAATATCTAACGCCGTTACTATGCCGCCATTGTCATCTTTGACCCACGGGTTGTGATCGGAATCCCGACCAGCATGCGCCGCATCTCCGATCGTGCCATCGTTTGCTTTGCTTCTTTTAGGCGCCATCTGATTAATCTGATCCCGCAAACGAATAAGGCTTTTTGCTGTTCGCCAAGACATATTATGCCTCCTCCACATTGTAGCACTCATTCGAAGTCACTTGCTCTTCGCCTAAATTTAGATTGGGATAGCCCGTTGAACCTTCGGTCTCTCTTTTTATTGCTTCAATTTCGAATTTTTTAATGTCCTTCAGTTTTATCATGTAACCTAACACCGCGTTCCAAAAGCCGGAGCCTCCGCTTGCCAATAACCCCAAGGCAATAATTCCCCAAGTTTGGTTTCCTTCATAAACTTCCTTTGGAATCATGGGGCTTGCTAAAAGAGCCGTCACGATTCCTGAGACGACGCCCAGGAATTGCAGTGCTGCCCGCCGCCGTCCTTCCTCGGCAAGATCGCTGCGTTGCTGATCCAACGCCGGAATAAGCCCCTTGATGATCTCCACTAGCCGCTCAGAGGCAATGCTCAAGCCCAATAAGAGGCTAACGATTATTGTGAGTTTAGTCAGATCCATAATTCCTCCAGGGAACGGTGAGCAGAAAATACCACATGAGATTATGTTTGTGGCAATATTGAACGGAGCAAGTAGCGCTATGCTCAAAAAATAAACATCAACGAACATCAGCGAAGTAGCCTTATCGGGATAAGCGGGTGGGAGGCGCAGCAAACTGATCTCGTGGCGAGTATTTGCAAAACGCTACAATCAATGTCAAGTCAGATTTCGAGGTCGGCGCAGAGTCAAGAACTAAAAAGCGCGCAGCATATTTTGCTACGTACTTTTGGAGTTTATATCAAAACAAACCACAACCCAACCTCAATTCACCGGATTGCCGTCCTTATCCAGCACGATCGGATCGCCGAGGCCGAGTTGCTTGAGGCTGGCCAATTGCGTGGCTGCGTCGCCGACGACGAGATAGACCAACTTGTTCGGATCGAGATATTGCTGCGCAAGTTGTTGATGGCGCGCTTTGGTCGTCTCGGCAATGATACGCTCCTGTTGCTTCACGTAATCGAACGGCAAGTTGTATGTCGCGATCTGCCCGAGCAGGCCCGCGAGCGCGCCCAACGTTTCGAAACGCCGCGCATGCGATTGCGTCAACGCACTCGGAGGAATGACGTTCTGTAATTTTTTCAAAAGGGACGTGGGAGAATTGCTCTCGGTGTTTGCTTTAGGCTTGTCTCATCCGTTCTCCCTGCTCCGTACCAACTCCGAAAGTGTGACGAAGCGATAGTCTTCGCGCAGCAGCGAGGCGATGATTTTTTCCGCGGCCCAGACGGTTTGGCTGCGATCCACGTGTTGGGTGTTGCCGCCGTCATGGAGAATGATGATGCTGCCGGGGCGCACGCGTCCCATGACGCGTTGATAAATTTTATCCCGTCCCGGCAAATGCGGGTCGCGCGGATAAACGTCGCCGATGACCGTGCCGTGGCCGCAGGCTTCGATGAGATTCACGGTGCGCTTCGTGAACAAGCCCATGGGCGGGCGCATGAAACACGGCTGCCGTCCGGTGTGAATGCGAATGGCTTCGTCGGTTTGCTGAATTTCATTCTTCACTTCCTCGTCGCGTAAGAGCGGCAAGATGCGATGTGAGAAAGTGTGATTGCCGATTTCATGCCGCTCCGCCGCAATTCGTTGCGCTAATAGCGGGTACTTCAACACATAACGACCGATGAGAAAAAAAGTCGCGGGTATGTTGTTGCGCTCCAATAGGTCAAGAATCGCGGGCGTGTAGCCGGGATGAGGGCCGTCATCGAACGAGAGCGCGACCGTGCGTTCTGCGGTTTCCACGCGCCAAAGCACGCGCTGCGTCAAACGCGGTCCCAGCCGTTCGAGGGCGAGCGCATGGCTGACGTCGCCTTTGAGCAGGCGCCAAGGCGGTGTGGGCAGGCGATAGGTTTGCGGCGAAAAAGATAGAGACATAAGTGCGACTCAAGCAACGATGGGACACGGAGGAATAGGACACGGAAAACTTCGGTGTCTTGTTTCAAACGCTGCTTTGCACTGCGAGAAATTCCTCGCGCACGGCGTGCAGCGTTTTGATCAAACGTTTGCGCTCCAAGCGCATGCGATTGATCAAGTGTTTGTTGGTAAACAGAAACAGGGAAAAACTAATGCGTTCGTGCAAAGCGCGGAAGCGTTTGAGATAGAAGAGCGCAAAGAACCCGCTGAGTGGCAAGCTCACGCCATAAGCGCTCGCCCACCATGCGCCACGGTAATGGGCGACGAGGCTCACTTGCACAGCATAGAAAAAAAGAAAAGCCAGGCCGCCCGCAAACAGCAGCGCCGTGAGAATTTTCGTGCGCTCGTCCACAAATTTTTTAGCGGCGTGTTCGGCAAGAGAATAAGGCACATAGTTGTTGAACACCCCGTAGAGCGCGAATGGAAACCCGAGGAGGGCGAGCAGTGCGTTCCAACCATACTCCTGCCACACTCGGCGTGTGCGCGCCGGCTCGCACAATAATTCGTCGCGCAGCCGCAGCCGCGCGAGCTTGCGTTGATAGCCCGCAACTTGATCGCGAATCGTAGCTACGACCTCGGGATGGTGCTTTTGATAGTATTGCACGCCTTCGGCAATTTTTTGCGAGAGGAAAAAGTTCGTCACGTCGGTCGCGGCGCCGCGTTCGTTTTCCGCCAACAATTCTTCGCGATAGATTTGCTCCAAGTCCCGCACGAAATCTTCCAGCTCTTCATCTTGAATATTGACGGTCAATTTTTCCAAGCGGCTTTGGATTTCGCGCGTGAGCGCGTTGACGCCGGCTGCGGGAT
>CAYNDW010000636.1:0-4255 GCA_964395375.1 uncultured Cytophagia bacterium | reverse complement strand
ATGGAAAGTTACGACGTGCTCCTGCGCGATTACTATCCCGCCCATCGCGTGTTGCTCAGTGTATTCCCGGCAGCGATGCGTTATGCCGGCCCGCGCGAAGCGATCTTCCACGCGATGTGCCGCAAGAATTACGGTTGCACGCACTTCATAGTCGGCCGCGATCACGCCGGCGTGGGCAAGTATTACGGCACGTATGACGCGCAAAAAATCTTCACGCAATTCAAACTCGAAGAGCTGGGCCTTACGCCGCTGTTCTTCGAGAACTCTTTCTTCTGCACCAGATGCGACGCGATTGTGACGAGCAAAACGTGTCCGCACGACAGCACGCATCATCTCGTACTCTCCGGCACGCAAGTGCGCGACATGCTCGCACGCGGCGAAGCGCTGCCCGCGGAGTTTACGCGTGCCGAAGTCGCCGCGGTGTTGAGGAAAGGGATGAGCTAGTCAGTTATCAGTGATCAGTTATCACTGGTTACTGATAACTGATCACTGATAACTGAACACTGATAACTGAACACTGATAACTGAACACTGATAACTGAACACTGATCACAGGTCACTGCTCACTGCTCACTGGTCACTGATATTCGACAATAATTCAAATCTAATCCATCAACAAAGGAATTTTCAAATGAACACCTCTCGCGCTTGCACCATTTGGTTTACCGGACTTTCGGGCGCCGGCAAATCAACGATCACGGAACAACTGGTTCCCATGCTTAAAGCCCGTGCTTGCAAAGTAGAAATTCTCGACGGCGACGTGGTGCGCACCAATCTCAGCAAGGGCCTCGGCTTCTCCAAAGAAGATCGCGACACCAACATTCGCCGCATCGGTTTTGTTTGCCATCTCCTCACGCGCAACGGCGTGTTTGCCGTGTCCGCCGCCATCTCGCCCTACAAAAACATCCGCGACGAAGTGCGCGCGCAGATCAAGGACTTCGTCGAAGTTTATGTTCAGGCTTCGCTCGACACTTGCATTCAACGCGATGTGAAAGGCCTTTATAAAAAAGCGCTCGCCGGCGAGATCAAAGAATTTACCGGCGTGAGCGATCCCTATGAGCCGCCCGAAAATCCCGAAGTGATTTGCCACACCGAACATGAAACGCCGGAAGAGAGCGCGCGCAAAATCGTTTTGCGTTTGGAGGAACTCGGCTATCTGCCGATGGCCGCGCGGCATCATCATGAAGCCGCGCCGAGGCCGCACGCTGCGGCAATGGCGGCGTAATAGCGCGAGCCTAGTTGTATGTCATTCAGCAGGAATCCTTTTAAGCTCTTGAGTGGATTTCCAGTGCCTAAAAAGATTCCTGCTGAATGACAGTTTAGGAGGGAGTGCAGTTTTATTCACTCGAGGACACAATTCAATCACACCGGTCATTCTATGAACCTCGCCTATCTCTCCGCCGATTTCGGCGTTCACGTTTTTGGTTATAAAGGCGCCTCCATTCACGTGCGCGAAATGGTGGCGGCGCTGCGCAAAGCCGGCCACACCATTTATCTGGTCTCTCCCGCGATCGGCACGACCGAGGGCGGAGAGAAACTCGAGCAGTTGGATGAAAGCATTCACGCTTGGCAAAAGAACGCGACGCTGCATGTGCTTCCTCCCGCAGAGCGCCATCTCCAACTTTTTCGCGAGCTGGAAGCGGTCGATAAAACTTTCAGCATGAAAACGCGCTTGCGCCACGAGCTGCGCAATTGGCTGTACAATCTCACGCTGCACGAACATTTGCGCGAGCGGCTGCGCGAGTGGAAGATCGATTGCATTTACGAACGCTATGCGTTGTTCAGCAACGCGGGCATTCGTCTCGCGCGCGAGTTGGGCGTGCCGCATTTACTCGAAGTCAATGCGCCGCTCGCGGAGGAACAAGAAAAGATGCGCGGCTTGGAAATGAAAGAACTCGCGCGCGCCGCGGAGCGCTACATTTATCAAAACACCGATCGCGTGCTCGTGGTCTCGGAAAATCTCAAAACTTTCGTGGCCGCGTGCGGCGTGCCCGCGGAGCGCATTTATGTTTTGCCGAATGCCGTGGACGCCGAGCGCTTTTCTGCCGCGGCCGCGAGCACGAAAGTGCGCGAGCGTTATCAACTCGCGGGCAGGCAAGTGATCGGTTTCGTCGGCAGTTTGAAGCCGTGGCATGGCACCGACACGTTGGTCGCGGCGTTCGCGCAATTGCAGCGCACCGCGCCGCACACGCATTTGCTCATCGTCGGCGACGGCCCGGCGCGCGCGGGTTTAGAGCAAGCCGCGCGCAGTTTCAAACTCGACGGCGCGATTACTTTCACCGGCAACGTGGCGCACGAAGAGATTCCGCATTATCTTGCCGCGATGGATATCACGGTCGCGCCGTATATTCCGAGCGAGCATTTTTATTTTTCGCCGATCAAAATTTTCGAGTACATGGTGATGGGCAAGCCCGTGGTCGCCGGAAAAATCGGCCAAGTGGAGGAAATCATTCGCGACGGCGAGAACGGTGTGCTCTTCGAACCGGGCAACATCGCGCAACTCACCGCGGCGCTCGCGCGGCTCGTGCATGATCCGCAGCTTGGAAAGCGCCTCGGCGAACAATCGCGCGCGTGGGTTTATGAAGAGCGCACGTGGGATAACAATGCGCGGCAAGTCGTGCGGCTTGCGGAAGAAGTGCGGCGCGGACGTTGAAGCTCGCAGTAGCGGCTTCAGGCGCACGCGGATAATATTGTCATTCAGCAGGAATCTTTTTCAGTGCTGGAGAGAGATGCCAGTGCTTAAAAGGATTCCTCCTGAATGACACGATCTAGGGATGTTTCCGCGTGCATTGTCCAACGCGATCGTAAACTTCAAGGCACCACTTCGAACTTCCAACAATGGCATCTGCGCCTGAAGGCGCTACTACAAACTTAAACATTCACTCAACCTCGCACCCGCATCCATGAAACTCAAAACCTGTTTGATCACCGGCCAATATCCTCCGCAAGTGGGCGGCGTCGGGCACTCGGCGCATCGCGTGGCGAATTTGCTCGCGCGCCGCGGCTTGCAAGTGCACGTCGTGGCTTTGCAAAAGCATCCGACGCCGCTCGCGTTCGACGAAAGCTATACGAGCACGCAAGAAGGCGAAGTGCTCGTGCATCGCGTCAAAGTTTATCATCCCACGCCTGGGAGCGACGCCGCCAATTCCGAAACGGAAATCCTCACGCGCTACAATCGCGAGATGTTTCAGGCGGTGGAGCACTTTCAGTTGCGTTATAACTATGACGTGCTGCACGCGTTCTTTCTTTATCCCGCGGGCTTCATCGCCGGCCTGGTGGGCCGCATGCACGGCGTGAAAGTCATCGCCTCGATTCGCGGCAACGACGTGGGCAAATATGTTTTTGATCCGCTGCGTTTGCCTTTCGTGCGCTCGTCATTGGAGAATGCGGATTACGTCACGTCCGTGGCCACGAGCTTGACGGACTTGGCCGACCGCGCGATCACGCCGCTGGCGCACAAAGCGAAAACCATTCTCAACTCCGTTGATCTCGCCAAGCTGCGGCCGCAAAGCAAGCCGGCTTTGCCGTTGCGCGGCAAAGTCATCGGCACCGCGGGACTCTTTCGTTATAAAAAAGGATTGCTCTATCTGTTCAAAGCGCTTGCGCGTTTGCAGGAGCAACACGACTTCACGGTGTTGCTTGCCGGCGATTTTTTCAAAGAAGAAGATCGCGGCCCGCACGTGCAATGGCTGCGCGAATGCGGCTTGACCGAGCGCACCATCGTGACCGGCAAAATCGCGCCCGAGCGCATGGCGGATTATCTGCAGCTCTTCGACGTGCTCGTGTTCCCCTCGTTGTTCTCCGAAGGTTGCCCGCTTTCGATGCTCGAGGCGATGGCGCTGAAGAAAGTCATCATCGGCAGCCGCGCCGGCGCGATTCCGGAAATCATTCGCGATCGCGAAAACGGTTTGCTCGTTGCGCCCGGCTCGGTCGACGACATCACGCACGCGTTGAGCGCAGTGCTGAACGACTCCGCTTTATCTGCGCGCTTGGCGCAGGGCGCGGCGGAAACCGTGGCCACGATGACGCCGGAGCGCGAGTTTCGCGAATGGCTGGCCGTGTATGAAACCGTCGCTGCGAAGTGCTATCCCTGAGAGCGCATTTGAAAATTTCCCCCGAGCTATTCCCCCCTTGAGGGGGGTTAGGGGGGTGTTTTTAAGAGCGGCCACAGTATTTAAATTTACTGCTATCGTTTTCTTTCAACCTGAATTTTGCACTCGTGTTGCCGCCAACCTCCGCCTGATGCTGTAAGCAT
>CAYNDW010000635.1:0-4264 GCA_964395375.1 uncultured Cytophagia bacterium | reverse complement strand
CCTCGTAATGGGGATGGGTGCGCCGATACTCGCGCCAGTACTCGCGGTTGTGCTCGAGCCAGGCCTGTTGTGCCCGTCTCTGGTTATCGCGATAGTCGGCATCGCTTCCACGCTTCGCTTGCTGCCAATGCCGGCGCCGCTCACGCTAAAACTATTCGCATCATCGCTCACATAATCCGCCTTCAAATAATCGCGCAAGAACGCTTCATCGCTTGCGCCGCCGCGCGCGCCCGTGTCGAGATCCCACGCGATCTCCGAACCCGAAACGAAGAGCTTGCCGCCGTTTTGCAAATAGGCTTTCACCTTTGCCTGCTCGGTGTTGTTGAAAGTTTCATCCGTGGTGGATTCATCGCCGAGCAGCCAAAACACCGCGGCATAATCCTGCAAATTGATCGCGCCGGAAATTATTTGTTCATTTGCGCAGGATTCGAACGCGAAACCATTCGGCGCAATCGCGCGGCCGTGCGTGAACACGAACGAATGCCACGGCTGCGCCCAACTGCCCGAGCCGCCGAAACGATCAAAGCCATCGACAATCAAAATGCGCTCCGTGCGCGACGCGGGCGCATAGCCATACACATCTGAATGCGCGCTCTCATTGGGCGGCGTCACGGTGTCGACCGCGGTGAGGCGAAAATAAATTTCGCTCGCGCTGCTCACCTGCGCAGTCACGCCGGGCTTGGTTAAAACCGCCTCGTCTTGCAGCAAACGCCACACATTGTCGTCCGTGGAAGCATAAAGCCGATAACCGCGCAAGTCATTCTCCGCGTTCGCCTGCCAGCGTGCGAGCACCGAGTTCGTTGCCGTGATCGAAAGCAACAAGGGCCGCGCCGGCGCAAGCTGATCTTTGCGCGTGACTTGCACCAGCGCATACGCGGTGTCCGCATTACGGCGCGTGTCTTCCGCGAACACCATCACCGTGTAACTGCCTTCGGGCAAAGTTGAAGTATCCCACGCGCTCGGCGCGCTCGCGGTGTTGTTCGCATAATAAACGTGCGCGGTCGTGCTCGATAGGCCGGGGTGAAAAGTATGATGCACGTCGTTGAGAGGCTTGCGATCAAATTGAAAACGCAGTCCGTTGCTCGGCGGCGAATAAACCACGGTGCGGCGATCCGCGGATAAAATTTTATACCCGAGTTTATAGACGCCGTTGTTCAACTGCGAACTCGAGCTGCCGGGCGGGCCGCTGTGTTCGGAAATATACGCGACAATATCGACCGGTCCGCTCACGGAATTATTCGCGAACTCCACGCCGCTGCCGTCTTGCATGAAGCGCACGTAATTAATCTGCGGCGGCCACACGTCGTTGTTTGGCGTCAAGCCCGTGCTCTCGCGCAGCGCATTGACTTCGTTGTTGAACTCGCCCTCCGTCAAATGCACGTGGCCCAATCCGGAGAGAATCGTGCCGAGGATGGTGGCGGATTTGAAAACGGAATCGCCGACACCGAGGCCGGGATTGGGCATGATGTGAACATAAGCAAAGCGGCCCGCGCGCACATACGCGCTGCTGCCGTTCGGATCAATCGCGGTGATCACCGCGTCGAGCACGGGATAAACCGGCGAGCCGTCGGCTTTAGGAATATCGGTGCCGTTGTGATAATGCGGCACGGGCGCGGTGTCGCGATACTCGCAGAACGTGCCGGTGCTATATTGCGCTTGCTGGAACGGCGTGACCGGCCACGGAAATTGCGCGTGCGTGTTCGCGGCGGCGAATGCGAGAAAAACAAAAATGCTCAACCATCGAAATTGCATAAAAGCCTCATTCCCGTTGGCGTTGCGCTGAAGTAATGATCTGATAACTTTGCAACATACCCTCCGCGCCGAGCAGCACTTGCTGCCGGCCGGCTGCAACCACGAGCCTCGGCTGCGCCAGCGGCTCCATGAGCGCGTGCGCAAATTGTTCGCGGCCTTCGCGATCCAAGCCCAACAGGCGCGCATTTTTAAAAACAAACCGGCCCGACTCGAATGCGCTCGTGCCAATGAGCGCTATGCAAGACCACGGCTCGGGCAACGCCGCGCTGGTGACAAACATCTCGGCGCGGTTCTGCAAATGAGAGGTCCACAGAATTTTTCCCGATGCAAGTTCCACGCAGCGCAACTCACGGCGGTCGAGCGCAAAAAGAACTTTTTCTGTGGTGGAAAAAGAAACGGCGCGCACGACGCCGGAAAACGCTGCTTGTTGCCGGCCATTCGCCGTGAAAATTGCTGCCGCGGAATTGACCCGGTCCGCGCGCACTTCATACGTATTCGCCACGAGCCAATTGCCGCTCGGCGCCAGCGCCAGATAACCTGAGGTGGCCAACGGCAACTCGCGCCGCCATTGCTCTTCGCCTGCAAGCGAAAAACAAATGAGCGCCGGCGCATGCACTTGCATACTCGTGCTCGGCGCGAATTGGCTCAACACATAAAAATGCTTCGCACTCGCGGCCAGAAAGACTGGGCGCTCATTGGCATAGGGCGCATCTGCAAAGAGAAGATTTTCACGCACCACTTGCCCGGCTTCATCAAACAAAGTCACACGCGCCGAAGCCGGCTCCACCATCAACGTGTGCGTGCCGCTGTGATTGAGAATCATTTGCGGCAGAGGATCATCTTCATGCCAAGCGAGCGCGTGCGTTCCGCGCGGTTGGCCTTCAGCATTGCACCAGCGTAAAACCAATCCCGCCTCTCCCGGCTTCGCGCGCAACTGCTCCACTGCCAATAACGCGCGCCCCTCCGCGCTGAGCTGATGGTCTAAAAATTCGCCGGAAAGTTTGAGCCGAGAGGAAGCAGGAGTCGAAAGCATGATTTCATTTGCGCCACGCCACGCCCAACACTCGCCCGCAGCGTCGTTGCGCGGCACGGCGCCGGGCAAGCGTTGCGTGTTTTCAAATTGCAGCCGCGTCGCGCCGGGCTGCGCCCATGTTGGCGTAATCAAAGCCGAACACAGCGCCGCCATTGGATAGAAAACGCGGTGGAAAAAATTCGTCATGTGCCGCCCTTTCGAATTCTTCTAGTTCAAGAAATGCCATGGAGCACGCCACGCGACCGTCTCATTCGCGCTCTTCTTGCCGCGCCGAGAGTCGAAACGCATAATTTAATGTCACCATGACTTTCACACCATCGATGTCGCTCGCCACGCCTTTGTAAGGCTCGCGCGCAACGAATTTCACGAAATCATCCGGGAAAGCATTCAGCTTCAGCGGCGCTTTCGCGGCTGAAGGATCGGTTAAGATTTTCGTTCGGCCGGATTTGCGCACGGGATAGGAAATTTTCGCCAGCAACATAATCGGGCCGCTCGTTGCGCCGAAAGCAATCCCCAGGTCCGTCGCGAACGAATTCGTCGCTTTGTAGGCGCCAGTCAACGGATTCGGGCTGTCGTCGTCGAGCAGTCTGCTGTTCAACGTGAAGCGCCGCAGTCCATAAATAGTCACCAAGCCTTCCACAAAAATATTTTTTTTCGTGATCCCAAACGCCGGCTGCAGGTAAATATGATTCATGGTCAGTTTTAAATTTCTTTCCACGCCATTCACAAACGCGGCAATATCCGTGGCGCTATACTCTTGATAGCCGAACGTGAGCGCCCTTGACCACCGGCCCAAATGACGATAGCTCACTTCGCCGCTCAAGCCGATGCCCAAATCAAAACCGCGCAGCAACGCGCTTAGGCCGGAACTATAGTTCACGTTATTGTAAGTGTTTTGGAACAGATCAAGATCGCGCGAGCCGAACTGCATCAGGCCAAATCCGCCGCCGGCCACCACGTATTGCTGCGCCAATGCCGCGCTCGTGTTGCACGCGAGCAGGAGGGAAAGCAAGAAAGGTTTCATCCTCGAGCCTCAAGGTTTAGTCATGATCGCTGTGATAAGTGCCAAGTATGGTACGAAACGAGCTTACGGTTGTCAAGCGTCAATTCGCGGCATTCACACCCCGCGTGCATGCGCTTCACACGTGGCTCTTGTTGTTCGAAATTCAACGCGTGCGCCCCTCATCGCACACAGGGACTTGTGAGACCTTCACTTCGCATTTCAGCCAGGCACAACGGTTGCGAGAGGTCTTATTCGTTAAGGCTGCGATTGTACTTCGATATTCATGTCGTAGACGTTGGTTACCGGCAAATTGATGATGGGGTGCTACATGAATTTTGTGCTCGTGATGTCGCCGACTTCCGCTTGATGATGAAGCATCAAACTAGGAGATGCAAGCCTCGCAAGCGGGGCTGCGGTAATGAGCGATCTTTAGATCGCTTACACCTTTTAGCCTGATGCTTACAGCATCAGGCGGA
>CAYNDW010000634.1:0-4278 GCA_964395375.1 uncultured Cytophagia bacterium | reverse complement strand
CCCGACGTCATCATGATCGGCGAGATGCGGGACAAAGAAACAGCCGACATCGCCATTGAAGCCTCGCTCACGGGCCACTTGGTGCTCAGCACCCTTCACACGAATAGTGCAGTCGAAACAGTGATCCGTTTATTGGATCTCGGATGCGACTCGTTTAACTTCGCCGACTCCATGTTGGGGGTGCTTGCTCAACGCCTGTGTAAGCGAATTTGTACCCAGTGCAAGGAGGCCTATCATCCAAGTCGACAGGAGTATGATGAATTGGTACAGGGGTACGGTGCGCAGGACTGGCCCACTGTCGGTCTCGAATACACAGCTGATTGGAATCTCTACCGCGGACGAGGCTGTGAGGCCTGCAATCGAACCGGCTTCAAGGGGCGGATTCCCTTACACGAACTGTTAAGAGGATCGACAGAGATGAAGAGGTTTATCCAATCAAGAGCCAGAACAACAGACATGCTTAGCCTGGCAATGAAAGAAGGAATGTCGACTCTGGTACAAGACGGGATACAAAAAGTTCTGTTCGGAGAGACGACCTATCAGCAAGTTAGGGTCGTGGCGACGACGTGAGGTTTGGTGTTGTGCTGCGAGAGACCGCTCCCCCTAATTTCATCAGTTTGCTTCGTCCTCAAATCTAATTAATCCCCATCATTTTTCATGCATCGTTAAAGCAAGGATTGTTCCAACTTCTTGTTTCAATCCTGGTGTCCGTTCGAACTCCCCCGCCATAGATTCAAATGTCGGTCCAGAGTGGAGGACCGAATATGTGCAACCATTGAGCCGAAAATTGTCGTCCATCTGCGCCAAAAACGACAAGAATCGCACTCTCAAAAGACAGTGAAGAGTCATAAAATCAACTAGTTAGTGTGAGGTCTTTATGGTCTTTTATCGGCATGGCCCTTGCTGACCCCCCTTACGGCGCTATGGATACTTATCAACCACAGGTCAACGGGAAACGAGATCGAGAGGCTGGGTTTACCCTGATCGAGATCATGATAGTAGTCGCTATCCTAGGAATTGGTGCAGCAATTGCTATCCCGAGCTATCTCCGCTGGGTTCCGAGCTATCAGTTGACTCAGACCACAACAGCGCTCGCATCGAGCGTGAACTATGCCAGGGTTGCGGCCAGAACGCGGAATACGACGATGACTTTAGGTTTGGCGGTTGTGGGCGGCAAGTGGAATATGCAGTACGGAGGAGGACTGTTGCCGAATGAAGCTCTTCCAGAGAATGTCTGTGGTGGTCCCGCTCCTTGTTCGACCGTGAGCCCGGCAGTGACGGTTGGGTTTACGCCTCGAGGGTTGAGCACGGCGGCGGCCAACACAACACTGCAAATTTCCAATACCCTGGGGACGACGTATTCCGTGACAGTGACTCCAGGTGGGAGGGTGATGATGTGCAAAAAAGCAACTTGTCCGTAAAGGGAATGAAACCAGAGGCCTGTTTGATGATGTCATCTCTGACGTCCCGCAAAAGTGAATGGGGATTCACGCTCATAGAGGTCATGGTGTCCGTCGTGATCCTGTCCGTGGGTCTTTTAGCACTCGCTGGCATGCAGGGGATCGCGCTTGGGAAAAACGCGAATGCGAACCAAATGACGGTGGCGTCGAACTTGGCGACCGATATGGTCGAGCGCATTCAGTTCAACAAGTGGAACGCCGCAGCCTATAACCTCATCGATACCACGAATGCGCTCACACAGCCGCCTGCGGCGCAGGTGATGGCGCGGGGCGACTATGCACAGTGGCAAGCCAGACTCACAAATTCGCAGCTGAAAGGAGTGAGAGGGGTGGTAGCTGCAGTGCCGATCGTGACCTCGCCGACACTGAACCAAACCAACGTTCTTGTGACGATTAGTTGGATTGGCGATAAGGGAGAGACCAGCGCCAGTATCCAGCACTCGGTAGCCGTTGGGGTGATCATTGCGCCCCAGTAGAAGCGGACGGGATGAGGAGACGATCATGGTAGGACGAGAGTGCCGGAAGAAAAAAGCAGAAGAGGGAATGAGCCTCATCGAAGTAATGGTGGCGATGGTCATTGGCGTGGCAGTCGTTGCGACAGCTGGCACCGTCTTAACGGGTAGTGGCAAGGCCTCTCACACGAACAACCAAGTGGCGCAAACCCAGCAGAACGCGCGGATCGCCATGGACTTGTTGGCAGAAGATCTCAAGATCGCCGGCTTTGGTATGACCGGCACCGTCGGTGGGTGTACGAGGGCCATTATGCCGAGGGACAATGTCAATACGGGCGCATTGAACGCCATCAATGACAGCGGCCCCGATCGGGTGTCGATGGTTCTGCCGTTTACGAGCTCGGTAGCGCCGCTCTGGACGCTTGCCGTTCAACCCCAACCGAACCCCCTGTTGCCCGGTTATACCGGCGCGGTCATCACACTAAACGCTGGCGCGGTAGCGGCTATGCCCGCGAACTTTAAAGCGGCTGGTGCGATTTTCTCGCTCGGTGGATCGTACTCTGGAACTGTAACGTCGGTGGCGGGCGACACGATTACCTTCAACGATCCGCTTGGCGCCACAACCGTGTTTCCGAGTGGAATAACTCCGACGCGCGTCTTTGCGCTGCAATGCATTACCTACCAAGTGATTCCTCCTCCTGATGCAGTGAACAACGTGTGCGGCGGCACGGCCCCCTGTCTCGTACGCGGCGCCGTCGCGGGTTTGGATTGCAATATTCTCAATAGCCCCTGCGTGCCCGTGGCGGACGGGATCGAAGATTTGCAAATCGCCTATGCCTGCGATGGCTGTGTGACGGCGACTCCCGACCGGGCAGTCGATGACATGGCTGGATCCGCCGCGGGGTTCGATACGCTGGACTTCGTATCGAACACCGATTGGACCATCGCGCCGGCCTGGTTTGCCACTCCGATGTCTGCGGACACGATCCGCCTGGCGCGCATCACCGTCGTCGCCCGTGAAACCAGTCCTGACCAGGGAGTAACGGAGGGGAGCAGTCCCGCCAACAATACGAGCGCCCCCCTCATTATCGAAGATCATAATCCGGCGAACGGCGTATTCATCGCGCCTGGTGGGGCTGGTAACGATTTCAGCGCAGCGACCTATCCACTGACGCAGCGGCGGCGGGTGCTGACGAGAATGATCGAAACCAGAAATATAGGAAACTGACATGGACACACAGCGTGTGGCGGAGAGCACAAACGGAAATCTAGCCAAGGATCAGCAGGGGATCACCATGCTGACGGTGATGATGTTCCTGATCATCTTGACCGTGATCGGGATCGGCTCGATCACGATATCAGGTCTGGAAAATCGGATAGCCGGTTTCTCCCGAACGGCTGAAGCGGCCGGTGCCGCATCAGAATCTTGCGTCGGCACAGCCGTCAACGTCATCCAGCAAACGTTGTTTACAGGGACGCTGCCAGCCGCGTTTTCCCCCATTCCAGTCACGGTAGCCAACGCAGGGGCAGCCGGATATGGACTGTTGCAACAGGAAATCATGGGGCAGAGAGACAACGACGCCGATACGACCGCGACAGCCTCGGCGGACACGTCGGTGACCGTCAACGGATATACGGTGAACGGCGACATTGATCGGCTCTATGTCGCGCCGATTCCCGGAGCGTCGCTTGAGTTTGGGGCTGCGTACGATAAGGGCGGCGGCGGATCGGTCTATGTCTATTACCGCATCGATTGCGTCGCCAGCCAGGTGGCGACTGGGGCTACGAACCGGATCACAGCCATCTATGCGTGCGTGGTCACGGGCGAGAGCTGTCAGAAACAGATCTAAGATTTTTGGAAGGGGACGCTATGAAGAACCAGCCATCGCATCGAGTTGAATCTCGGAGGCCACGCGCTAGCCGGTCATCCAGAAGGATTGGCTATGGATTGATTCTTGCGGTGGCGGTGGGCTTCACCGGCAGCCTGTCTCTTGTGACGAGTTGGACGGCATGGGCGGACGAGCCCGAGTCATCAATGCCGTCTCCCGTCCCACTCACTTCCGGCGAGGTGACCGCGAATCGAGGAGAGGCGCTCTCCATCGATGGGAAAGAATATCCCTTGGCGCTCGGGGTGACGGTGTCGGACGACTACGGGGGCCAGCGGGAGGTCAAGGATTTCGTTCCCGGGGCCGATGTGAAGTATCACCTGAAAAGTGGAAAGATCGATGCCATCGTACTGATATTGCCCAAGTAGTCGAGAGAGATGGATGTGCAAGCAACACCGTGTCAGACGAGGAGGGACGTGACCATGAGACACTCAGCACGCACCAGATTCACCGTGGCAGTGCTCTTGTTGGTGGGAACGA
>CAYNDW010000633.1:0-4284 GCA_964395375.1 uncultured Cytophagia bacterium | reverse complement strand
TGATGGCGCAGGCTTGCGCGTAATCGATGTGAGCGATCCCGCAAATTCTGAGGAAGTGGGATATTATGATGGCCCGGCTGGCGCGCGCGGCGTTGTTGCTGTTGGCGGATATGCCTATGTCACCGAGCGCGCCGACGGTTTGACGATTTATCGCAATACTCTGGTCACGGCCGTGGCAGATGATCGCGACGATATTCCTGACCGGTTTGCCTTGCATCAAAATTATCCGAATCCGTTCAACCCCAGCACCAAAATTCAATTCGAATTGCGCCAGCCCTCGCTCGTCAAGTTGGAAATTCAAAACCTGCTCGGCCAAACCGTAGCGGTGCTGGTGAATGAGTTGAAAGAAGCGGGCGAGCACACTGTCGTCTTCAATCCCGAAAACATGACCAACGGCGTTTATCTCTATCGCTTGGAAGCGGAAGGCAGTGTGCAAGTGCGCAAGCTTGTACTGTTGAAATAATTTTTCGTACTAATGCCTTCAGGCATTCAGCATTTGATCGTCAAAATCCTTTCACCCCAGCATTTCAGAAGAAACTTGTGATGGATTTAGTGCCATCGGTGGTCCATCACAAGTTTCCATTCTGAATAACAGGCCGTGAATGACGGACTGCGTGACTTATTCTATAAAGCGGCGCTTGATCACCGTGCTTTCGATGGCAACCTCGTGACATAACCACCGGCTGCAACACATTTAAAACGTTCTGAACTTCACACACAAGGAGACTTGAAAATGAGAAACAAAATTTTGATTTCCGTGTTGTATTTATTCTTGGCGCTTTTGCCGGGTTGCAACAAACAGCTTCCGACACAAAACGAAACTAATAGCATGACATTCATTTCGAAAGAAAAGTGGCAGACCCTGCACGCTTACGTCGATAAAGACGGATTCTTGAGAGTACCGTCAATGAGTTTTTCGATCTCCCCTGAAAACAAACGGACAAATTTTTATCATGCGCCAGAGTTTTGGGCAAGACGGGAACCTGATGTGAAATTGGATAAAACGTCCGATTACACCGGAACTTACAGTTACACATGACCAAGTGTTGACGAGTTAGTAGAATCCGGGTGGGCGCATGGTTTTCAAATCAATACAGAGTGGGTCGGCGGAGAATATACCGCGAACTCTTACGGTGAGATGTACATCAAAGGCTATACTGACCCTTGCAATAATCAAGTGCTCAAAAATTTCTACTACTATTACGAGGATTGCACTTCGATTCTCGATCTGACTCTTTTGCAATACAGTGAAACCACTGTAGCTGTAGGGAGCTCGGCTTTTACGTGGAAATCTACCCCTGTAGCCGGACCGGATGATTATACTCTTGCCGATTGTAGTTGGGGCGACGTTACTCAAGTGGTTGTCGTTAGAAATAACGATATTGAAGACACCTTGCACATTACTGGCGTGAAGCAACACGTTTATGAGATACCGCAATAACTAGGTCACCACCACATGAAACACGAAAGATATTTTTACGCTGCGCCCGTTTCCTCGCCACGCTCAATATGGCAGAGCATGACCGTCGCCTCGCGGCTTTCGTGGGCATGATTCTTGGAAAGCGAGTTGAAGAGGTTACGCCTCTCAACTCGTTACATAAGAGGTATCATGTGGTTAATCGTTACACCGGCGACGACGGGCCGATCGACCACAAGATTTTTGGTGAGCTTATGCGGATGCACTGCGCGACCGAGCGCGCGGACGGCCTTTCGATTTATCGCAATGATTTGGTGACCGCGGTTGCGGAAAATCCCGCGGACTTGCCGCAATCCTTTGCGCTTTATCAAAACTATCCGAACCCATTTAATCCCGGCACGAAAATCAAATTCGAGTTGAGGAAAGCTTCGCGTGTCACGCTCGAAGTGCAAAACTTGCTTGGGCAAACCGTGGCGACGTTGGTGGATGAAATTAAACCCGCGGGCGCGCACACGGTGGTGTTCAATGCTGAAAATTTGACGAACGGTGTTTATCTCTATCGCTTGCGCGCGAATGGTTTCGAACAAGTAAGAAAATTTTTGTTGATGAAGTAAAGCTGGTTGCTGGTCGTTGGTTGCTGGTTGGTTTCTACCTGAATTTTGCACGGATGATCTCGCCTGCCATCGCCTGATGCTGTAAGCATCAGGCTAGGAGATGCAAGCCCCGCAAGCGGGGCTGTCACCTGATTGGTATTAACCCCGCTTGCGGGGTTTCCACCTTTTAGCCTGATGCTTACAGCATCAGGCGGAGGTTGGCATTTGCACGAGTGCAAAATTCAGGTTCTATTGATGTCATTCTCAACAGCTTTGGTCTAGGTTACTTTTCGTGTACTGCATATTGAACCTCCAGCAACCAACATCCAGCATCGAATTCGACGGTGAATACGATTCGTCTTTCTTGTAAAAAAAATATTCTGCTCGCCTTTGCGCTACTTGCCTCGGCCCGCGTTTTTGCGCAGGTTGACATGGCTGCAGTTGCTCGTTTGCATTTTCGCGTGGCAGATGATTCCGCGCAGTGGCACGAAGGCTTTGCAGAGCGGGTTAATGGTACGGTCGCGCCGTATGCTTCACATCGCAGCAACGGCGCGGCGGTGCCGGCATTGGTTGCGCGCACAAATAGCAGCGAAGCGATGATGGAGTGGCAAACCGTGCCGCTTCCTGCGCTTCGCAATGGTGAGCACGCGAACTTCATGTGGGCCTGCGGCTTGGGCAATAATTTGAGCGAAGAAAGATTTCAGCTCACCGCGAATGGTAAATACGATTTCACTTTTTCAACTTCATCTGCACCGACTTGGCAAGTGGCAGGCACGCCGGAAGGCATTCTGTCATTCACTGCGGTTTATGAAAATCACAATGGCGCGTATTTCGGTTACATGACGCTCACGTTGCCGGCGCAGAAGTTACCGCCGGGCCGCCCGGTGCTCATCAAAATCTCTGGCGGGCGAGCGCAAAAAGAAACGTGGTGCCGCACGTTCGAGTATCGCGATGCGCTCTCTTTCTTTTTAAAAGAAGAGCACAAAGAAGTTTTTTCGTCACTAGAATTTTGGAATCTCGGTGATGCGACACTGCATGCGTTCGCTAATCTGAAACGCGCCGGTCAAAGCGTTGCGCTGCGTTATCGCGAAGCGAGCTTGGGCGAGAGCGCATTGCATGTGCGCGACGGGCTTGCCGTTGCAGAGATTTCTCTGCCGCGCGAGCGACAGAACGCAACACGCGGCGAGTTGCAACTCTTCCTCGATCACAAACCCGTCGATACGATTGCATTGCATGAAATCAATGAAAAACGTCTCAAAGCTTTTCTTGAAGAAGAACTCATTGCCGAGCGTTTCGTTTTCCCGCCCGGCAAGCTGCCCGCATTGCAATGGCAACGGCCCGGCATGGTTGATAATGAGTTGGGCAAATTTCCGCTGCGCGTGAGGTATTATGATCAAAACATGCAATCCGTGGAAAGCGCAAATGCGGCCGGCCGTTACGGCGCAGTGATCGAGGGCACGACGCCTTCGGGTTTCACCGTCAAACGTTACCTCACGCTTTACTGTGCGCCCGTGGAGTTTGACGATTACGGTGAAGACGTTGGCATCACCATCAATCCGCTCGCGCGCTTCGGCATCTCATCGGCGCGTTGGCGCAGATACGAACAAAATTTTCGGCGCTTCTCTTTCGGCGATTTGACTCATTATCCCACGACGAGCGCCGAGGCCGCAATCTTTCTCGCGGGTCTGGCGGAAATCGATTCTATTAACAAAGGCATTGATACACCGCGTTTGCGCGACCGGCAATGGTGGCTCTCTTTCAAACGCAATCAAGCAGGCTTGCATGACCGCGGCCACTTCGCACCGCCCGCGAAACGCAATGCGGGCCAAGCGCCGGAGCTGAGCACAACACCCGTTGCGACTGCAACGTTCACGGCTGCGGAGCAACAACGCATTCGCGAAGTCTGTGCGGAGTGGGCGCGCGTCTCCCGCGAGCCGCTGGTCACACTCGTGGCGCATCGCGGCCAAATCATTTTTCATGAAGCCTTCGGCACAAAACGCGACGGCACGCCGATGACGCTCGCCACACCGACGTGGATGGCCTCGATCACCAAGCTGCTCACCGGCGTGCTCATGCTGCAATTTGTCGAACAAGGCTTGGTGGATCTTGATGCGCCGCTGCAAAATTATTTGCCGGAGTTGCAGTCCGCGTCTCTCTCGCAAGTGACCCTGCGCCATCTCTTCACGCACACGCACGGCGGCGCTTGGCACGGCGAATGGGGTTCGGATTGGAATCCGGCTTTGGAGAATTCTTTTGCGCATGCCGCGCCTTATT
>CAYNDW010000632.1:0-4287 GCA_964395375.1 uncultured Cytophagia bacterium | reverse complement strand
TCGAGAGCGCATGAATCGCTCTGGGGGCGATCAGAAAAACTATAGGTCAAGAAAGAATGGTGTGTACAAATTGCTACCGCAAGCTCGGTCGTGAAACCCAAAGCTAAGTTGCCCCGGTGGCCGGATAGGACGAAGAATCGGATTCTGCAGGCGGATGCCTGCCACGTTGGTTGTCGGCGCGAGACGCTTGATATGTCACTTCCGCCCCGTTACAGTGCCAACGCTTCGCCGTCGTGGGAGTTATTGGCCCTATGCCTTCGAAGCGAACCATTCACGTCTTCATTGCCTCGCCGGGCGATCTGGCGGTCGAGCGGCGGGCGTTAGCCCCTGGATTGATCGGATCACACGGCTGAATCCCGGGCGCAAACGCAGCCGGTTCGCAAGTATGAGTTTCGCCACGGTTGCAGTTCGCTGAGACTTGAGCGCCATGTAGCGAATAGGCGCTTCTTCTAATTGTGAACGCAATCATCAACAATCCGGGAGAGAGCAACGGTCGGGCTGTGCTCGTCATCGGGGCGGGGGTCACCGGACTTACAACCGCGCTTTGCTTGGCGCGGCGGGGGTTTGAGGTCACGGTAGTCGCGGATCGGTTCGCGCCGCAGGTCACGTCGGTCGTTGCCGGTGCTCTGTGGGAATGGCCGCCCGCCGTCTGTGGCCACCAACAAGACCGCGAATCTCTCGCTCGAGCCAAGGTCTGGTGCGAAACCTCGTATCCAATCTTCGCGGATCTCGCTCGGGATCCGGCGACGGGTGTATTTCTCAGGCCCGTGACGTTCTACTTCAAGCGACCGATCGACCAAGACCGCGAGCAGCGCGAAAAGATGGAGGAACTCAAGGGCAAGGTCCACGAGTTCAAGCATGATCGCACGCTGATCGTGCAGAACGCCGTGAACCCTGATCTTGGTCTGCGCGATGCTTACACCCACCTCGCGCCGATGATCGACACGGACGTGTACATGGAGTGGCTACTCGGCGAGGTCCGGCGGGTGGGGTGCCGCATCGTCGAGGCCAAGGTCGCGGCCCCGCTTCGAGACCAGGCGGAGATGCTGACGCGGCAGTACGGAGTTGAAGCAATCGTCAATTGCACCGGCCTGGGTGCTCGGGAACTGGCGGATGAGTCGGTGTACCCGCTGAGGGGTGCGCTGATCCGCGTACGGAACGACGGCACGACCATGCCGCGGATCACTCAGGCGCATTGCCTATCTCGCAGTGGTTCGAGCGAGGAACGCGGCTTTGTCTTCATCGTGCCGCGCGGGAATGACATGCTCATCCTGGGAGGGCTCGCGGAGCCCGACGAGTGCGATTTGAACATCGGTCTGGACAATTACGGGCCGATCCGTGAGATGTACCGTCGCTGCGTTGAATTCCTGCCGGTCCTCAAGGATGCCGAACTCGACGCGACAGAGCCGGTACGCGTCGGGCTGAGGCCGTTCCGTCGTCAGAGCGTCCGCTTGGAAATAGAGACGGGAACACGCATCATCCACAACTATGGGCACGGCGGGTCGGGCGTCAGCTTTTCGTGGGGATGCTCCGCCGAAGTCCGCCGGCTGGCCGAAGCAGTCGTGTTCGAAGGGTGAATCGATTGGAGCTGCTATCGCAGCCACTTGGGCGGCACCCAGCGCTTCGACCAGGGGTCGGCTGGCGGATCGGATTCGGCTGCGGGTTCCGGCTCGACGGCTGGTTCCAAAGCAGCGGCCGGGACGACGTGTTGGTCGTCGGTGACGTTGGTGGTGCTTTCGGGCGCCGACAGTTGTCCGACGTCTTCGAGTTCCATACCGACTTCGGGCTCGGTCGCGGCGAGAGTGCCGCTCGGAGACTCGGCGTCGATTTGGGCGAGCAGTTCGCGTGCTTCTTTCAGGGGCGGCATCGCGGCCAGCGCGCGTTCCGCGTGGTTGCGTGCTTCGATCGGGTGACCGGCCTGCAGGTGCATCAGGGCGATGTTGTAGTGTGCCGGGCCGGGTCCGACCGCATCGCGGAATTCCTTCCACGCCTCGTCGTACGAGCCGGAGGATGCCAGCACCATTCCCAGATTGTTATGGTATCTGCCCTCCTTCGGTGCGAGCTTGACGGCGGTGCGCAGGGCGGCAATGGCTCCGGTCCAGTCTTTCTGATCGGCGAGCAGCAGGCCCCTATCGTTGAAAATCGCGGCGTTGCGGCGATGGTGCTTTTCGGCGTCTCGATAAATGCGCATTGCGGCGTCGGGCCGGCCGAGCCGGGCTTCGACGCGGGCCAGAGCCAGTGCGGCTTTGAGCGACTTCGGGTCGATCTTGAGTGCTTGCTCGAATTGGTCGCGTGCCGAGGTGAGATTGCCGCCCCGTTCCAGCATGTCGCCCATGGCCAGCGCGACGTTGCTGCGCGATTCCGGTGCGTTCTGGTGTTTGGGCGCGTCCAGCGCCGGCGGCATGGGGGCCTGAGAGCCGGGCACGGGTCGGCCGATAGCGTCGCTCTGAATCTTGCCCAGGGTCACGGGAGCCGCATCGCGCTTCTTGGGCGACGACCAATTCGCGACACGTGATCCAAGGCTGGAGCAGCCAGGCAGAACGATCAAGCCGGCGCTCACCAGGAGCGACGCGACACCAGAAACGTACGATTGGATTCTCATGCAGCCATCCTTGGCACGGTGGAATCGCGGCCCAACCGCTGGGCTCGGCCGCTCATGGAATTACCGGACTATCGCTAAAGATCGCCAAAGAACCGTTCAGCCGCCTCAGCGATAAGATCCTCACTAAGCGCACGCCCCGTATCACGAAATCGGCAGATTGACTCAACAATCTCAAGAAGATCACGCGGATCGGACGAACGGGGCTCGCGGCCCTTGTCGTAATACTGAGTGAAGAGGAAATCGACACACTCGGGTTGATAGGGCAGGCCGAGGTTGCCGCAAACCTTTTGGAAGATTTGCGTTAGGGTCTCGCGCGTTGGGCTGGTGATGCGTATCTTGTGGCGGATTCGTCGCAAAAATGCGTCGTCCACCAGTTGCTGCGGCTCCAGGTTGGTCGAGAAGAGAATAAGTTCCTCGAACGGGACGGAAATCTTCTTCCCCGTGGCGAGTGTGAGGAAGTCCTGGCGCTCTTCGAGCGGTAGAATCCAGCGGTTCAGCAGGTTCCGCGGACTGACGATCTGCCGGCCAAAGTCGTCGATCAAGAACACGCCGCCATTGGCCTTCACGTGCAGCGGCGATTGATAGATGTTCCCGGCCTGGCTGTAGCGCAGGTCGAGCATTTCCAGCGTCAGTTCGCCGCCCACGATAACGACCGGCCGGCGGATGCGAATCCAACGCCTGTCGAACTTTTCTTGTTGCGACTTGAACAATTCTTGCAATTTTGGGGGCGACGCGGAAACCGGCGGCGCGACCGGCCGATGGATCAGCGGATCGAATACCGTGATCACGCTCGTCTCGGCGATGATGGCGTGCGGGATCCAGATTTCGCCGCCGAAGCTGTTGAGGAACTCGCCGAGGGCCTTCGAGACCGCAGTCTTGCCACTACCGGGCGGACCGTAAATCAGCATTGAGCGTCCGCTGACGACCGCGGGTCCCAGCTCGTTGAGCAAACTTTCGGAGAGCACGAGGTGCGTGAAGACGCGGCCGAGCGTCTCGCGCGTGCAGGGTATGCCCTGCACCGTTTGCAGCCGCGTCTGGTATGTGTACTGTTCGAGCGTGACGGGGGCTGGGCCGATGTATTGGCACGCGGCCAGCGCCTCCCGCGCGCGGCTGCGGCCGGCGTCCGTCAGGGCGAATCGGTACGAGATCGGGCCCATGAGGTCGCCGCCGCTGACCTCGATAAACTTCTGATCCTTGAGGTGAACCAGAATCGGTTCGAGGATCGGGAACGGCAATCCCACGTCTTGGGCCAGCTCGAAGCCCACGCCCGTGCCACGCACGGAGAGGAACTTGAGCACCAATTCCGCGAGGATCACCGAGTTCAGACCGGAATCTTCGAGCGACTGCGGGCAGGGTGGCGCGACCACCTTGTCGGCTGAATCCAGGTCCGGCTTCGCTGGCTTTTCCGAAACTCCGGCCGGTGTGAGTGGCCTCGCACCGTTCGACCAGCCGGTCCCCGTGAATTCCGCCGCGCGCAGGCCGACGGCCTGCCCTGCCAACATCGTGCTCATTAAGCCCCCTTACTGTGTTCCACTGCTGCCGCTGTAGCCACCTGTTGCACCGCTCTGAGTGCCGGCTGCTTCCTTCTTCTTGGGCTCGGTGATTAACTTGATCGCCGCCTGCGCTTCGATTCCGCTTACGACCGACGGATTGGTCCGGGCCTGAGTGACTTCAAACGTCATTTC
>CAYNDW010000631.1:0-4288 GCA_964395375.1 uncultured Cytophagia bacterium | reverse complement strand
CTGCTGGGAGAGCTGACCGCCATCGAACAAGGCACCTGGCAACCGCCCGAGAAACCAAGTCAGATCACGCGAACGACAATCCGACAGCGGACAGGTAAGGAAAAGGGCCCTCAGGAGCAACGTCACGGCCCATTTCGCCGCTTCACCTCGTCGGATGGTTTGGCGATTTATGTTGGAAGAAACGCGCGGGAGAACGACGAGCTGACGTTCGGTCTTGCCAAAAGCGATGACCTCTGGCTCCATGCCCGAGGCACACCCGGTTCGCATGTCGTCGTGCGGCTGGGGAAAGGGGCCGAACCGCCGGTCGAAACTCTGCGCGACGCCGCGACGCTGGCGTTGCTGTACAGCGACTTAAAGAAAAGCGGCAAAGGCGAGGTCGTCTATACCAGGCGCAAGTGGGTCAAAAAGGCTAAGGGCCAGGCACCCGGCGCCGTCATCGTGACGCAGGAGAAATCGATGCATGTGAGTCTGGAGAAGAAACGGCTTGAAGCGCTCAAGGCCCGATCAATCCTCAAGTAGTTGATTGAGCCTCACACTGACTTTCTTCACCTTCCCTTGTCATGTTACAGTGCCAACATATGGGCACCCTCTCTCCTCAGCTCGACTCTCTCCGAATCGTCAGCTCACTGATCACGTGCAAAGGGCTCCACGATTTCGATCGCACGTTGAGTCAAGCGCTCGTAAAAACATTAGGGTGCGATCTTGTAGGATTTTATCTCTACAGCGAAGCCGCACGCTCGTTCGCTCCTGTTTCAGACCTGCTGACCAACCCCGATTCCCCCGCCTATCTCATTGGACAACTGCCAGCTGAAGGGACCATCAAAGAAGCGGTAGTCCAACAGGGCCACGCATTCCTGGAACATAATTTAGCCGGCTCATCATGGGCTGAAGCGATCGTCCTGAAAACTGCGCCGTTCCAGACCGCTTCTGTCCTCGCCGCCGCATTGACCGTGAAAGCCCCGACGGGAAATCAGCCCCCCCGAACTATCGCCATCATGGCCGCCATCGCCATTGAGAAAACCAACGCGTATACCGAAGACGACCGGTTCTTTCTCGAACAGCTCGGCGTCCAGTTGGGACCAGTCCTTCACAATGTCCTCGCATCGGAAGAACGTGACGGCCTCATGGCGATCAATAGCCATGTTGTCGTGGGCACGATGACAACCGATCAGCTCATGCCGGTCGTACGAGACATGCTGCACCGCGTCGTGAGACAAGACATGACCGGGCTGGTTCGGTTCGTTCGATCACCGGAGGGACCCTGGTTCGATATCGTCTATCGCGACGGTGTCGAGATCGATCTCGCACAGCTCCGGCAATTTCCCTTCGAACGAATGGCTCCAGCCGAGATGATGGCCACAGGGAAACCGCTCCTCATCACCGGACACCACCACGAACGCTTCCCGGAACGCACCTACATCGAGTCCATCGGCATCCTCTCCTGCATACTCTGCCCCCTGATCGTACGAGGAATCGCCTATGGATTCTTGGCAATCGGCAGCAGACGCCGCAACGCATTTTCTGAGCGAGACCTCGCGTTCGCCGAGCAGATTGGATTTCATCTGTCACAGGCCATCGCAAATTTTACGGCCTATGAAGAAATCCGCTCGCTGAAAGAGCAGCTCGAACAAGAAAATGTCTACCTGCGCGACGAGATGAAATCCTCGGTCGACTTCAAAGCCTTGATCGGCGATAGCGCCGCGTTACAAAAAACATTGAAAACGATCGAGCAGGTCGCGCCGACAGATTCAACGGTCCTCATCAGCGGAGAAACCGGCACAGGGAAGGAACTCGTCGCTCAGGCAATTCATCGCCTCTCGCAACGGAAGGAGAAACCGTTCATCACGGTGAACTGCGCCGCGCTCCCGCCGACCTTGATCGAATCCGAACTCTTCGGCCATGAAAAGGGCGCCTTCACGAACGCGGCGGCGCGAAAAATGGGCCGTTTCGAACTGGCGAACGGTGGCACGATCTTCCTGGATGAAATCGGCGAACTGCCGCTCGACCTTCAAGCGAAGTTTTTGCGAGTGCTGGAATCCCAGGAGCTTCAACGAGTCGGTGGCATCCAGACGATCAAGTTGAATATCCGCGTACTCGCAGCGACCAACGTCGAGGTGGAGCAGGCGGTGAAACAAGGCCTCTTTCGATCAGATCTGTTCTATCGGTTGAACGTGTTCCCGGTTCGGATCCCCCCGTTACGGGAACGCCGAGAAGATATTCCCGTCCTGGCGCGGCACTTCGTGAAAAAGTATTGCGAACGGCATCGAAAGACCGTCACGCGTATAGGAAGGAGCACGCTGAAAGCGCTGTCATCGTATGCCTGGCCTGGCAATGTGCGCGAACTCGAACACGTCATTGAACGAGCCGTGATCGTCAGCCAAGGACCGATTCTCATTATCGAAGAATTGAATCAGCCCGCTCATCCTGGCCAAGCGAGCAGTCCACCTCGTACGCTGGCCGATGCAGAACGCGCCCATATCATCGAGACTCTCAACCAGACCAATTGGATCCTTGCCGGCGCGCACGGCGCAGCTGCCCGCCTAGGAATGAAACGTTCAACTCTGCAACATCGAATGAAAAAACTTTCCATCCATCGCCCATCCCTCTCCTCAAAATAGTTTGCCCACATTTCGGCAGACATCCTTCCTTGTGCCAACCTATCGGCAGATTTTTTGACAGGACTCACAGGATTCAATCGGTCTCTCCTTTCTATTTTCTCTCTGGCTTCAGCCACTTCTGCGCCAGTACTCGTGCGATTCTCATGACTGGCACCGTCCCTGCTCTATGTCTCTCCGACATGAATCAACACAGACCACTGACCCCTGAGTGTTTGAGTCGCACGATCGAGGACTACTTCGCTGAACGACAGGCCTCACTGCTTCCATCCGGCGAGCAGACGAAAGATGGCAAACGGTTTTCCTGGTGCGGCGATGTGTTGGAGTTTCTTACTGACGGGCTGGCTGAGCGACTAGCCGCCAGGGGCATCACCTTTACGAAATCGTTTCCTGGCCCCTTCAGACTCATGGATGAAGAACAACTGGAGGACGGCAACCATATCCGGCGCTTCTGGACGATAGCGCTCGACCATCACTGCCCTATCGCCAGACTGTGCACATACTTTTATCATCGGCACGACCAGGTGCCGCTGCCTCGACCACCTCAGGTCATCGCCTATCCTCCCAACTATCCGGAAACCGAGGCGGCGGAATGAATTACATCGCGCTCAAAATGCTCTTCGGAGATCGCGCCAAATACCTCATGCTGTTGTGCGGCTTGACCTTCGCCGTCATGCTCATCGTCCAACAGGGTTCTATTTTCTGGGGGCTCATGATCTGGTCCCAGTCCAGCATCAGCAACATCAATGTACCGATCTGGGTGACGGATCCAGGCATTGCGCAAGTCGATGAAGTCAAACCGATCGCCGGGACCGCCGTCGATCGGGTCCGGAGCGTCCCCGGAGTCGAATGGGCCGTGCCACTCTATAAAGGCATCCTGAGGGCTCGTCTCTCAAACGGGGACTACCATCAAATCACATTGGCCGGACTTGAATCCTCTACCCTCATCGGACGCCCCTCGGAAGTCCTCGACGGTCGGTTCGAGGATATCTTACAGCCGGATGCCGTGGCGTTAGATCAGTGGGCTGTCGAGAGAATGGGAGGCCCCGATATCATAAAAGTCGGCACGATCTTCGAGTTAAATGACAAGCTAGCCCGCGTCGTCGCCATTGCCAAGACACAAAAGAGCTTCACGAATATTCCTGTCGTCTACACCACCTATGAACGGGCGATCCATTATATCCCGACCGAACGACGAACCCTTTCCTATGTCCTAGCCAAACCCAGAGACGGAGTCCCAGTCGAAGACGTGACCAAGCGTATCCACGAACAAACCGGTCTCGGCGCCTTCACCGCAGAAGAGTTCGGGTGGAAAACCATTGGCTGGGTGCTCAAGAACACCGGCATCGGCATCAACTTCGGCACCACCATTCTCTTGGGATTTATCGTCGGGATGGCGATTGCCGGACAAACCTTTTATCTGTTCACGGTCGAAAACCTTCGACAGTTCGGCGCGCTCAAGGCCATGGGGACTTCGACCTTCACATTGGCAAGGATGATTCTGTTGCAAGCGCTCACCGTGGGCCTGACGGGTTATGGCGTCGGGATTGGACTTGCCACGGCGTTTGGGTACGTCACGGCACGGAGCGGAGGGTTGCCTTTCGTCGAAACCTGGCAGTTACTACTTCTTGTCCTGGTCGCCCTTCTGACGATCTGCATATTTTCGGCCCTGA
>CAYNDW010000630.1:0-4294 GCA_964395375.1 uncultured Cytophagia bacterium | reverse complement strand
ATATTGGGAATGGCTTTATAGGTTTCTGCATATGAAATAGCTTGATGAAAATATTCCAGCGCAGCCTGATTTTGCCCGGTCTTTCGCAATGCTTCCGCTTGCGCATAAAGAAAGCCGGTCGCTCTGAAATGATATTTTATTGTTTCGGCTTGCGCGAGAGCTTGCTGCGCAAAGGCCTCCACCAAATCATAAAGAGAATGATGCTGATACAAAATCCAAAGCAAGCGTTGGAAGAAATCGAGTTCAAGGCGCTGGTCTTCGAACGCATGCACCAGCGTCAACCCCAACGCCGCATAGGCCTCTGCGTCAGGAAAGAGCTTCTCGTTGTCCTGCCGAGATCTACAAAGCTCCTCTGCCTTTTTCGCTTTGAGCCAAGCGCGCAAATCATCTTTCGTGCAGCGCGCGAGCCTTTCTACAAAAGGAACCCAATAGTTATTTTGCGTTCCGGCGTCAACAACTTGGGCCATGAGCTTGGCCTGCGCTATCAGGTTTTGAAAAGTTGAAACCTCTTCACGCGCACCAGCAACGGCAACGAAGGTGAGCAAGCTCTGCAACCGGCTTTCCATGCGATAGACATTGGTATCGGCGCGATCTTCGACCCAGTTTATTTGGGTCGTGTCAATCTGCGCGGCGACTTTTTGTTCCACGCTGTCACGCAAAGCATTCGGAACCGGCAGATTGTAATAATACTTCTCCAATTCCGCGACGACTTCGGCTTTGGCCTCTTCGGTTTTGGCCAGGAGGCATTTGCGCTGAAGTTCGGGCAAAGTCGGTTGATGCTGGCATCCCCAATAGGCTGTAGCCGCTAGAAGCAATATCGCTAGAGAACCAGAAATATGTTTTTTCATAGCAAATAAAGAGACAAGCGATCATCGCTATTACAATCACCCTTGCAAAGGTTTCTTATGGTCTCACCTGCGTCGAATCCGGAGGCTGTGGCGGCCTCGGGTCTTTGCGGTCTGTGCCATCATCAAGTGAAGCTAGCGCCAATAAAGCCACACTGACAAAGACGCCCACGAGCACCCAAGTTCGCCACGGAAAGTTTTTGATGCGGCTGATTGCCAACGTTGGAAAAGTTTTTATTTGCACCCAATAGTAAGTTCCCAGCGCGCCCGCCAATGTCGTAAGCTCTTGCCCATTGCGAGGAATTTGCAGCATGCCGCCCTGACGCAGGGCAACATTGCGGCGCGCAGTCCAAAGCTCGTGCAGCTTATCGAACTGCGGGCGATAATCATCAATGATGCTGTTCGCGAGCCGCGTGGCGGTGCTAATCAAACGCACAACCTCATCACGCGGCGTGGTGCTACGTGAACCGTCGCTCGTGCTGGTTGTTGGGTGCTGGGTGGATCGTGAGACTTTGTCTACTTCGATCGGTGGCTCTTCGTGCGCGGGCGGTTGAGGAGGTTTGGGCTCAGGGGAAACTTTTCCCGGAACCAAGCTCTTTTCATGCTCCAATTGCCAGCGATAAGCCAGCAAGCTGTCGTAATCATTCAAATCCTCGCTGTCCAATTCCGGAATATTTTTCAAAACGAGTCTGCGAAAGCCGGGGTGCAGCGTAATCATTGCTCGGTCTCCTTTGCTACTTTAATATGAGTTGAGCCGTCGCGTGAATTATTCTGCCTTGGTCCTGGTGCAATCACACTTCTCTCGCGTGACCTTTGCCATCATGCGATCATAAATAAACCTGCTGAGGAGATCATCAAAACGATAGCCAACGCCGAGATCGCGATCCATGGTGCATGGAATGTTTATGTTAAAGCGCTCCGGGAAATATCCGGCCCAGCCTTCTTCCGCGGAAGGATGCGCGAGGTCGGCATGATACTGCATGCAATCGTACTCGGCAAAAAGCCGCGGCACTGGAATCGGGGCGACGGAATTCATGAGCTCGGCGTTGCGCTCGATGCGGTTGATATAGAAGTGCGAAGTCGGCGCGCTCGCGGTGGGCAATCTCAGAGTGTCGGTGTTATCAGAATGATGTTTCACTTTATCCAGCACCGCGCCGTCCATATACTCATCCGTGACCGCGCCATGAAAAATGGAAGACATCGCATGCGCAAACTCATGGATATAAGTTTTCGAGCGCGCGCTCAAAACATTTAAAGCCACCTGCCCGGCTTTTCCCGGCAGCGGGCAAAAATCATGAAGCGTTCCAAAGCGCGGGTCCGCCGGAGGATAAGGGTGAATGGCGCCCGCAGGAAGGCTTTTTTTGTTGCCGCTGTTGCGACAGGCGAGTTCCTTGTCGAGTAGAAAGCGCGCGCCTTCCCGGTCCAGGTTATTGTCAATGGCCTGTTCCCCGGCCGGCTCGCTCCAGTCTGAATAGCGTGCGGTGGAGCGATCGTGCGAAAGCGAGGCTGTGATGCCGAAAATGACGTCCACTTCGTGTGCGGCGAGAACGGGAGTCCTGCCTTGTTGGGAGGCTTCAAGTATTCTGGCAAAATTTTCATGCATGTCAGCACGCGTGACGATGAGATTGTTGTTGGCGTTCTCAAAATCGCCTTGATATTCTTTCAACAGGCCGTAGTCCTTCCCGCTTTTATCTTGCGCGGCAAATTCGGGATTGAACACCGCTACCACGCGCACGCGGTTCCAAATTTCCGGGCGGCCGATCACCGCGTCACTTTCCAAACTGAACAAGGCGCGATCAACGGCTTGCAAAAATAATTCACGATCACAAACGATGGGATCGATTTCATATGTTGCGCTCGGATCATCTTCGCGTTGGCCGAGCTTGAGAATTTTCGGATTGGCCACGAGAGCAATTGTGTATGGGCAGTCCGAAGGCGACTTCACGTGTTCATCATACAACTTCTGCTCCTGCGCTTTATGATTGTGACTGCTAAATTCAATGAACGCGCGCTCTTGGCCGGCAATTGGCGATTTGATGATATTGACCTTCTGCCTCTTGTCATACACGAAAATGATCTTGAGATCTTCCTCTCCCAACGTAGTCAGGAAGAAATAAACCAGATCATTATAAAGCAACGCAAACACGCCGCCGAAGAGATAGCCGAGCAAATACCACTGGCAATTGTTCATAACCACGTAGGCCAACGTGTTCTCAGCGGGCGATTGCATCCGCAGCACGAAAAACGTTACGACAGTTGCAATAAAAAAAAGCCCGCTGCTGCGCGTCACCAAGAAGAAACAGAGCAGAAGGAGAAAACTGGTGGCGAGATTAGAAGTGGAGAAGTCCAAGATGAGATTCAGCCCGGCGAGCAGAAGGCCGAAGGTCAAGCCATAGAGGTGCGCGCGCAAGATTTCCGCAGAGGGCATGCGCCGCACGACGATGAGGGGGTCGCTTGAAAAAAAGCTCAGGACGAACTTGATCAAACCGATCATGTTTTCCTCCCGGAAGGAGATTAAACTGCGGGCGAGGTGTCGTGCATGATGCTTAGTTTATTTTTGCTCTTCCAAGCGAAAGAGCCGGAATCAAAAAACATTTACAGCAACGGCTAGCAGAGGTTCAACGAAAGCTCGAGACTTCGAATGAACAGCGCTTCATTCCTGCGCGGTTTGCAACTTTTGTTTTAGGGTTTGTGCTGCCAGCTTCCAACCTTCGTCGGTTTCCAGCACAAGATATTCTTGTATTACGGCCAACGCTTCAGATTTTTTGCCGAGTTGCGCTTGCGCAAGGGCAAGATTAAAATAGGCCTCGCTAAGTTTCGGATCGCCGGCGCGCGCCGCGGCAAAATATTCCTCGGCCTTGCGCCACGCTTGACGCTGGAAATAGTAAACGCCGAGATCATTCGCCAAGGTTGGTGATTTTTTTGCCAGCGGCTCAAGTTCGCGCACGAGCACATCCGCGCGCGCATAATCTTGATTCATCACAGAAATTTGAATCAGAAGCTGCTTGGCGGCGACACTCGTTGCGCCGTTGGCAATTGCCTTTTCCACTTGTGCTTTGGCGCGATCAAGATACGTCTCTTCTTTCTCTTCCCCCGAGCCCATCGTCGTTTCGGGGCCGGAAGAACCATACCCACCCGATAAACGCACGTCTTGAAAAAAGATTCGATGCTCTTTCTGCAAGAGCGCGGTGGCCTGATTGATGAGATAATCGGTTTGTGCGTAGCGCCACGCCCCTCGCCCGCCAAGCAAAAGTAAAACAGCGAACGCGGCGAACGCCGGTTGCCAAACGATTGGCCGCTGCCACCAACTTATTTTAGGACTGGGCTCATATTCCGGTTTCTCGAAATCAGTTACAACGTCTTCTTCTTCTTCCTGAAAGACTGGCCCCAAAAGCTCCGCCACCTGCTCTTCTGGGCTGCGCTTGAGCAGTTTCCCGGCTTCGCGCTGC
>CAYNDW010000629.1:0-4299 GCA_964395375.1 uncultured Cytophagia bacterium | reverse complement strand
ATCGATATGAAACCGATTGTGGTGTTCTTCTCCCAGATAAATGATGTCCTGCTGGAGTAGCAGCGGTGTCCATTGGTCGAGAGAGATTGGCTGCCCTGTTGCCGTATCAATGACTTGCCATTCCTTGAATAGTCCATGATGCCCGTTCTGTGAAGAAACCGAAGATCCGCCGCCTCCGCCCATGCAGGCGACGGTGAACCAAAATGTTCCGACAACCAATAGGCCTTTGAATGCGGCCAAGATGGCTCGTGCGGAGAATAGTATCGGTGTCTTGCACATGGCCTTGTACCTAACACAGGACTCTCTGGGCGAGCAAGCCGGAAACCTTGACGCGTACGAACCTGGTCGCTATGCTGACATATAGTCAGCAGCCGACATCGGCCGGTCTACGATCGGGACTCCACACCAACCAACTTATGAATTCTCCCGCACAGGTTCTTGCAGACTTTCGTTCACAGGTCACACAGCTCTTGCAAGAGCGTGACAGGGAATGGGAGGCGTCACGCAAGCTTGTTGAAGCGAGGCAACTGGCTGCAACATTAAAACGGTTGATTGAGGAAGCCCATCGTATCGATCTCCCCCTGATCATCCGTGATGCGATCACCCTGGCATTGGGAAATGCAGAGGCTTCACGAGTTCAGGATCTCCCAGGCCCCCGACTCAAGGAATTGACAGGGCTGCCCCCGACAAAAGCTGTGCGGGCGCTCTGCGTGTGGTTCGGTGTCGTGGAAGGCCCGGCGTCGCAGTGGCCGGTGTCGACTCTCCGGAGCGAAGGGATTGAGACATGTGTCGAGTCCCAATCCAATCCCTTTGACCTACTGCTCGAAGCAGACGTGGCCTCCGTGCTCGATGTGGGATGCGGGGATCTCTCGTTCGCCACGGAACTTGTCGAGCAATATGTGGCTCCCCTGCATCAACGGCAGCGCGAGTTGATTCTTCACAGTCTCGATCGGCTTCAGCCAGGTTCGAAGCTGGGTGGCCCACTCCATCCGGAACGCGAGCGACTCAACGGTCTGCGATCTCGGACCGGTCTCTCATTTCAATTTTACGGAAACCAGGATATGTTCGACCTGGGCCGCCTCGATCAGGCCGGGAAACTGGCGCCTCGTTATACGATCACGACCTGCTGGGCGCCCGCAACCCCCACGTTTGCCTACGAACCGACCAGACTGTCCGATCAGATTATCAATCAGGATCTCCATCGGACCAAAGGCACATTCCAGCAAACCCACTATTCGGGCGAACCAGCACTGGAAGTCCAGCACGAAGGCCGGGCGCTCCTCTTCCCGCCATGGAAATTTGACATACGAGGTCCTCTCGCTCTGCTCGACCTGCTGGCGCGGCGAGGGCTCCTTTGTGTTCTCGGTGCCGTCGATACTCAAGTCTTTTGGGAGATTCTGGCACAGCTGCTCGAAGATTCCCGTTATCGACCGAACAATCAGCTATTTACATCGGAGAGTCTCCCAGCGGTGTTCGGCGAAATTTTCGACCGGCTCTCGCGAGCCGAGGTCGGCGAAACTATCAAGTTGTCCGACCACAGCCCATTGCGCAAAGAGATTCCATGTGTACTTCCCCTTCTCCCGGCGCAGAGCCCCTTCTATCGTTTCCGCTCGATTCAGATTCGCCGTGGAGCTGTATTCCCGGGAGTGCCCTCCAGTAGCACCGCCAGACGATTTCTTGAAATGGCCGAAGAACATCCTCCATGGATGCTGATCCTCGTGCCGGAATAGCAAGAAGCTGAAAAAATTCGCCAGCCTGTCTTGTTCATTTGGTCTATCTGGTTTGACTGGTTTTTTGGTTGAACGAAACAAACCAGATGAACCAAATCAACCAGATAGACAGACCGACCGGGCTCGTCCCACATGAGTGAGCCACCGAGGCTCTCGTGTGTAACAGATAGTCTTTCCGCAGCCTGATAAAATTTCGCGCGAGCAGCCTAGTTGGCGCAAAGCCCTACGAGTCGCCTGCTTCAGACTGTTCGATGCAAGAACTCATGTGAAAATTGACCATCCACTGACCCTTTGTTAGACTTCGATCGTGTCAGATCACCCTGCATTCCCGAAATACCAGGATTACTAATCCCAACATGAACCCCTCTCATGCCATCCGGTCGATCCAGGACAATATTGCGCTAGTTATCAAGGGGAAGGCCCACGTCATCGAAATGGCGGTGGTCTGCCTTTTGGCCCGTGGCCATCTTCTGCTCGAAGATGTTCCTGGTGTCGGTAAAACCACACTGGCACATAGCTTGGCCCGATCGCTGGACTGTTCGTTCAAGCGCATTCAGTTTACCAGCGATCTCTTGCCTTCTGACATTGTTGGCGTTTCCATGTTTAATCGGCAAAAACAAGGGTTTGAGTTTATGCCGGGTCCGATTTTCGCCAACGTCGTGCTGGCTGACGAGATCAATCGCACTACGCCAAAAACCCAGAGCAGTCTCCTGGAAGCGATGAGCGAAGCCCAGATTTCCGTCGATAATCAGACCCATCCGCTTGCGCAGCCCTTTATGGTCATCGCGACTCAGAACCCTGTGGAATATCATGGAACGTTCCCCCTGCCGGAATCCCAGCTCGATCGATTTTTGATGCGTCTCCGTATTGGATATCCCACACTTGAGGAAGAGCGAAAGGTGCTCGACCGTCCCTATTCGTTGCATCCTGCTGAAGCGCTGGAAGCGGTGCTGTCCGTCCAGGAAGTATTGGCATTGCAGGCATGCGTGGATCAGGTCCACATAGAAGAGAGTCTGCTTGAATATCTACTTGCGATCGTGCAAGCCACTCGTCAGAGCGAGCTCTTATCTCTGGGGGTCAGCACGCGCGGAGCGCTGGCACTGAGCAAAGCGGCTAAGGCATTGGCGGTTGTCCGTGGACGTGATTATTGCCTCCCAGACGATATCAAAGAGTTGGCGCCGATTGTGTTGTCTCACCGCGTTATGCTGAATCGGACCCATGGCATGCGTACACAGAGCTTCGAACAAGCGGAGCGCATGGTCCTCGACATTATCGAAACCGTTCCTGTCCCTGTCTAGCTGAATGTGGACAGCTTTCTTGCGGATCGAGAGTTGCCCGACGGTTCTCTCGCGTGGCGTAAGAACACGCCTTCCGGCAGGATACTCAAAAAGTCTGCCTAGCAAGACTTCGGCTAGTAACGAATCTGGAGAAAGACTTCAGCATCCTGCCGGACGTCAACTGGATGAAAAGTCCGTATGAAGTGCCCACCGCTCAACCTTCGTGGCTTCCCAGTATTCTCCTTCGTCTGGAGAATGGCTCGATGGCGATCGATTCGTCTTACACCTGAAGGGACGAGATTTCTACTCTTTACATTCGGGATCGGGCTTGCTGCCATTAATACCGGCAATAACCTGTTCTACCTCCTCCTCGCGATGATGCTCAGCTTCATTGTGATCTCAGGGTTGCTCTCGGAGCATTGTCTGCGGAGATTGGAATTTCATCGACATGTACCAGATCTCATCATGGCAAACGAACCGACCGCTCTCACTCTTTCAGTCGCCAACCGGAACCGGCACTTGCCCAGCTTTTCCCTGCGTCTATTCGATGTCGTCGAAGGCCAAGATGTCGACCGAGGTCTTGCCATTCGCCTCCTGCCTCCTCAGAGCTCCGTGATGTTGTCTTATCCACTACTCGCCACAAAACGGGGGTGGATTCAGTTCGAAGGTATTCGGGCGCAGACACTATTTCCTTTTGGGTTGTTTATGAAGAAGGGACTCTATTCCACGGCAGCGCAGTTGCTCGTTAGCCCTCCTATCAAACCGCTTACCATACGGTTTGTGGATGAATTGGTCAGTGAAGGGCAGGGAGAGTCTCTCTCTCGACGAGGGCATGGATCTCAGCTGTACAACCTTCGCCCGTATCAACCGGGTGACGATTCGCGATCTATCCATTGGATGACCACCGCCCGCACGTCTCACCTGATTGTGAGAGAAACCGAGGCGGAGGACCAACGACGTATCACAATCGTCCTCTCGACTGTGGCCCCCAAAGAACGCGACCTCCTCTTCGAGCGCAGCGTAACGTTTGTCGCGTCACTGCTCTGGCAACTGACAGAGCGGACCTATCCCGTCCGACTTCTCGTGGGGACGGAAGATTCAGGACTCGGGTCCGGGTCTGCGCATCTCTTGGCGATGTTGCGCCTGCTGGCGTTATGCGAACGGCAAACGCCTGAAACCAGCGGAGTGGCCTATCATGGCGAGCCCTTCTCACGCGCCGACAATGGTGAGCGAGGCTATACGGTCGCCGTCGTGCCCTGGTCGGACCAGGCCGTATCCGCAAATATAGTGCA
>CAYNDW010000628.1:0-4308 GCA_964395375.1 uncultured Cytophagia bacterium | reverse complement strand
AGGCAACGACGCCTCTTTCAAAATGCTTGGGTAACATTTTTTATGAGGCAATGCGTTCTTTTTTCACGCCGGAATTTCTGTTGTCTGTTTGCAGTGAAAGTGATACATTCGCAGCCGATTTTTGCGGCAATAGAAACGCAAGACGGGCGTTTCAAAACTGTTCATCATAAATCCCTCTCATTGTCATTCTGTAAGAACCTTTCCTTGTGCTCGAGACGCAGCCGTTTTTGAGCGAGGCGCAGTGGGCGAGACGGTTTTTCCAGTATGCCGGTGCGTGAGGGCGGTGTTCTCACAAATAGAGAGCGCCGCTCATTTTCATTTGCTTTACTCATTCTAGCATCTATGCAAGAAAACATTCGCAATTTTTGTATCATCGCACATATCGACCACGGCAAATCGACGCTCGCCGACCGCTTTTTGGAATTGACCGGCTCGCTGCGCAAAGAAGAGATCGTTTCGCAAACGTTGGATAACATGGATCTCGAACGCGAGCGCGGCATCACCATTAAGCTGCACGCGGTTACGATGCCGTACACGCATAAAGACGGCAAAAAATACACGCTCAATCTCATCGACACGCCCGGCCACGTGGATTTCAGCTATGAAGTTTCGCGCAGCCTCGCCGCGTGCGAGGGCGCGATTCTCGTGGTCGACGCCTCGCAAGGCGTGGAAGCGCAAACCATCTCGAATCTCTATCTCGCCCTCGAACACAATCTCACTATCATTCCCGTCATCAACAAAATTGATTTGCAAGGCGCGCAGATTGAGCTCGTCAAAAAGCAGATCACGGACGTGCTGGGCATTGATGAATCCGAGATCGTGCTCGCGAGCGCGAAACTCGGCACCGGCATGGAAGAGATCGTGCAAGCCGTGGTCGAGCGCGTACCTGCGCCGAGCGGCAATGACGCAGCGCCGTTGCGCGCGTTGATTTTCGATTCGGTGTTCGATAGTTATCGCGGCGCGCTCGCTTATGTGCGCGTGGTCGATGGCGCGATCAAGCCCGGCATGCGCATTCGGTTTTTCTCCACGGGAAAAGAATTTGAAGTTTCGGAAGTCGGCAATATGCGCATTCGGCGCTTTCCGAGCGACGAGCTGGTTGCGGGTGAAGTCGGCTATTGCATCGCGGGCGTTAAAGAAGTGCGCGACACGAAAGTGGGCGATACGATCATGTCCGCGGAAGACGCGACCGCGGAGCCGCTGCCCGGCTATCGCGAAGTGAAGCCGATGGTGTTCAGCGGCATTTTTCCCACGGCCACGGAGCAATACGAAGAGTTGCGCACCGCGCTGGAGAAGTTGCGCCTCAATGATTCCTCGCTGATCTACGAGCCGGAATCTTCCGTGGCCATGGGCTTCGGTTTTCGTTGCGGCTTTCTCGGTTTGCTGCACATGGAAATCGTGCAAGAACGCCTCGAACGCGAATACGGCCTCGACATTCTCACCACCGTGCCGAACGTTGAGTATTGGGTTTTCAAGACCAACGGCGAAAAGTTGGTGGTCGATAATCCCGCGCTCATGCCCGAGGCGGGCGCGATTGATCATGTCGAAGAGCCGTACATTCGCGCGCAGATCATTACGCCTGCGGAGTTCATCGGCAATATCATGAAGCTGGCGCAGGATCGCCGCGGCGTGCACAAAGACACGACCTATATCGATCCCACGCGCGTTGACCTCACTTATGAATTTCCGCTCGCGGAAATTATTTTTGATTTCTACGACAAGCTCAAGTCTTTCACCAAAGGCTATGCGTCTTTAGATTATGATGTGCTCGGCTACCGCGACGGCGATTTGGTGAAGCTGGATATGTTGATCAACGGCGAGGAAGTGGACGCGCTCTCGCACATTGTGCATCGCGAACGCGCCTATGAGTGGGGCCGAAAAGTCTGTGAGAAGTTGCGGGAGTTGATTCCGCGCCAAATGTTCGAGGTCGCGATTCAAGCCGCGATCGGCTCGCGCATCATCGCGCGCGAAAGCGTGCGCCCCATGCGCAAAAACGTCACGGCCAAGTGCTATGGCGGCGACATCTCGCGCAAGCGCAAATTGCTCGAGCGTCAAAAAGAAGGCAAGAAGCGAATTAAGCAGATTGTTCGCGTCGAGATTCCGCAATAAGCGTTTTTAGCCTTGTTAAAGGTTGAACATTAAATCGTCCTGCGCAGGTTTCAAACCTGCGCGAGGCCTGATGACGAATCGAAAGGTTATTCTGCATGTCCGAATCCGCATTGAAAACGGATAGAGCCAAAGAAATCACCGTGGTGAAAGCCAAAAGCCAAACGCGCGAATTTATCGAAGCCGGCTTAGTGGCTTTGATTGCCGCGTTACTGCTGCGCACCTTTGTCGTGCAAGCGTTTCGCATTCCCACCGGCTCGATGAAAGACACGCTGCTCATCGGCGACTTTCTGCTCGTGAATAAATTCGTGTATGGCGTGCGCACGCCCGACGGCATTCCCTTTACGGACGTTCGCCTGCCTTTTTTGCGTTTGCCCGCGATCAAAGAGCCAACGCCCGGCGAGATCATCGTGTTCAAATATCCGGAAAACGACAAGCTCGATTACATCAAGCGCTGCATCGCGGTGAGCGGACAAACGCTGGAAGTGCGGGAAGGCCTGGCTTACGTTGACGGCCAACCGGAGGGGAAGAGCGAATTTGTAAAGAAAGAATATGATGCGCAGGAAGGACGTTACGTCAATTATTATAAGATCACCACGCCGCGCGGACAGACCTATACCATCCGGCACCATGCCGATCACGATTTGTCTTTCGAAAATTATGGTCCGATACGCGTGCCGGCAAAGGGTGACGTCATCTCCGCGGAAACCAAAGAGCGAATGAAGCGCAAAGAAGCCCAGGAAAGAGTGGAGATTCTCAAAGCATATGACAGCGACAACGATGGCCGTTATGACGGCGATCAGTATTTTATGATGGGCGATAATCGAGACAATAGCGCCGACAGTCGGGTGTGGGAATTTTTACCGCGGGGCAATGTCGTGGGCGAGGCCATGGTGATCTATTGGTCGTGGGATAGCGAAGAGAAATTGCACCGCATCTTGACGAAAGTGCGGTGGGAGCGGATTGGAAATTTGATCAAGTAATTTTTTTGTCATGCAGCAGGAATCTTTTTCAGCATAACCACTTTGCCTGTGCGTAAAAAGATTCCTGCTGAATGACAAAATATGGATGCTTGCAGTTATCCTCGAAGCACTTTGCCATGCCCGGCGCCGCACTCTACATTCACATCCCCTTCTGCGAAAAACGCTGCCTGTATTGCGATTTCTACACCGTGGCCGGCGTGGATGAGCGCCTGCCCGATTATATTCACGCCTTGCAGCAAGAAATCGCTTTGCGCGCCGGCGAAGATTTTTGGCGGCGGCAACGTTTCGAAACTATTTTCTTCGGCGGCGGCACGCCCTCTTTGCTTTCGCCCGCGCAGCTTGCGGAAATCCTCGACACCTGCTTCACCAGTTTCAACTTTAACCCCAAGCTTGAAATCACGCTCGAAACCAATCCCGGCACGATTACCAACGAACAACTGGCGCGGTATCGCACGATCGGCGTAAACCGCATCAGTTTTGGCGTGCAGTCTTTCGAGGAAAGTGAGTTGCAGCTTTTGGATCGTATTCATTCGCCGGAGCAGGCGCGCGCCGCAATCCTCGGCGCGCGTTACGCCGGCTTTGAAAACGTCAGCCTCGATTTGATCTTTGCCTTGCCCAATCAAACGCGCAAGCTCTGGCAAGAGAACCTCAAACAAGCCGTTGAGCTTGAACCCAATCATATCTCCGCTTACAATCTCACGATCGAAGAAGGCACGCCGCTCGATCACGCGATTCGCAAGGGCAAGCTCGCTCCGCTCACGGAAGAAGAAGAGCGCGAGATGTATGAGTTCACGATAAATTTTTTGGCGCAAAACGGCTATCGCCATTACGAGATTTCGAACTTCGCCCAAGCCGGTTACGAAGCGCGGCACAATATTAAATATTGGGACGGCAGCGCCTATCTCGGCTTGGGCGCGTCCGCGCATTCGTATGACGGCAAGCGCCGCTTTTGGAATGTCGCGAATTTGCGCAAGTATCTCGAAGCGTTGTCGCGTGGCGTCTTGGCGGAAGAAGGCGGAGAAGATTTGACGCCGCAACAAAAAAAGTTTGAGTTCGCATTCTTAGGTTTGCGCCAAACCCGCGGCGTGGACTTGCAAGAGTTCCAGCGCAAGTTTCGCGCGCCTTTTGAAAGCGCATTCAACGGTTTGGTAGCGGAAATGGAAAACGCAGGATTGCTCGTGCGCGAAAATGATTTTTTGCGCCTGTCAAAGGAAGGAATATT
>CAYNDW010000627.1:0-4312 GCA_964395375.1 uncultured Cytophagia bacterium | reverse complement strand
TGCCATGGCTAATAACTCCTGTCTCACCCAGACAAAATACCTTTATGCCTTTGTCAAATGAGAAAATAATGGTTAGAGTTCACTCGTCACAAATAATATCCCAACACCAACGCCATCTCCAGATTCTTATTCGTCCACGCATTGTTGGAGCGGCCGCTGGTGAAGAGATAGTTGTTGAACTCATAACGCAGCGCGAACCTGCGATGGGCCATCACTTTTGTGCCGAGACCGAAGCCGAAGGTGAAGCTGTTCTGGCTATACAAACGCGTGAGGCCGATGTGAAAAATTAGATACGGCTCGATTTTGCCGGCGGGAAATGACTGCGTCGCGCGTGCGCCGTGATAAACCACTCGGTCTGAGCCGCCTTGCAAAGTGATGTTGCTCACACGGCGCACGAAATCCTGCTTCGCGCGCGCAAAGCCCAACACCGCGCCGACTCCGAAGCGGCGATCGATGTTGTAATAATAGCGAATGCCATACGCGAGCGAAGTCTCATAACGATCGGGCGCATAAAAGCCGAGAGTGGGCGCTAACTCGTGCGTTGCGACTCGGCGCGTTTGTGTTTGCGCGCGCGTGCGCGTTGCGGTTTGGCTGTGCGCGGAGGCCAGTATGCCCGAGATGAAAAAGCTTATTATGATTAATTGAAAGCTGATTCGTTTGCTCATATCTTCTCCAAAGTTTTGAGACGCGCCTCCCCTCGCCCGTCATGCAGCAGGAATCTTTTTAAGCGCTTGGCGAGCCACTCAGAATGAGCATTCTCTCCAGAGAGTAAAAAGATTCCTGCTGCATGACAATAAAGAAGACCTTGCTCGCTTCATGCGTTTCGCAGTTCATTTTACAGCTTCGCCCAGCGCATCCCAATCCCAAGTCCGACGGTAAATTCGAGAAAGTTGAGCGAGCCTTGTTGGCGAATCGCGGTGAATTGGCGCAAGTCCGCGCGGAGCCAATTCTTGTTGTTCAAACGGCGCTGCACGCCGAGGCCATAGTTGAGCGCCATGTTGGAAATCGTTTTGCCGCCCGCGGATTGAATCGGCACGGTGTTGATGACGCCCACGCCCGCGGTCAAATAACCGTCGAAGCGGGACTTGATCGGCCGCACATAGCGCGGGTTGACGTGCATGAGATAGATCGAAGCGATTTGCCCGGCAACATATTCGAACGAGCCTTCGAGTTCCCAGCGCGGCAGATTGCGATAATAGAAGCGGCCAATGTAGGCGAAATCGCCGCCGAGCGTGCCGAGGCCGAGAACTACGCCGCCATCATAAGGCGCAGTGGTCGGCGGAAAATTTTTAGCGGATCTTATTTTGGGAAGAGGAGAGAAATGCGCAGCGGCTTTCGCGCCGGCGCGCATCCAGCCTTGTTGTTTGCGCGCGTTAAGTTGCACCCACCCGCTGCGCGTTTGCAAAATGCGCACGGTGTCGCCCGCGGCGAGCACGCCGATCAGCTTGCTTTGCAGGGAAGGTTTTTCATAAAGCGGCGCGGCCTCGTCTTTCAACACCGCGATCTGCGCGAAGCCGGGACTGCTCCATAACATCGCGGCGAGAAAAAAGAGAGTTGCGGTTCGTTCAAGCACGGCGTTTCGCTCAATCCTTGCGCTGACGAGAATCCGTTGCACATCCATTTTAGAAAAAGAAGCTCAGGCCCGCGCCGAGCTGCCAAGAAGATTTCCACCCGCTTGAAGCCGAGACGGCTTCGAGGCGGCGCGTATTCCAAAGTAGGAAACGGTTTTTAACATAGCATAATACCGCCCAACGCGGCCAAACGCGCACGCGCATGCCGAGGCCCAACGCGGGCGAGAACTTGGTTTGGTTTGCGCCGCGGAGCGTGATTGTGCCGAAGGCGCCGCCCAATAATTTTAAATCCTCCGTGCGCAAAAAAAGCAGGCCCGCCTGTGCTTCCGCGAAAAGCGCGAGCTCCGGTTTGCGTATGAGGCGCCACTGTTTTTGCGCCGCGCAATCAATCTGAGTCCAAGCGCTTTGCATTTTCGCTGCGCGCCCGAAGAGCACTAGCGGCTGCGTCGTTTGGTGATACGTGCCGCCCAGCAAAAGGCGCGCGCCTCGGCCCAATTCCCGCCCGAGTGCGAGGCCCACGCCGGGACTTATGTCATAGCCGAAGCTCGCAGCATAATAAGCGAGAAAAGTTTGCGGCTCAAGCGACCATTGCCGGGCCGGCGACATGCTTTGCGCTGACGCTCGCGTGGAAGGAGTTAGATAAAGCATTAGGACTGCAACTAGTAAATTGTGCATGCAAGTTAGTAATGTTTTTGCTAGGTTCATGTGAAGTGAAAAGCTTGTTTATCGAAAACAAAGTCGCCGCAGTTTTTTGCCGAAACGGCTGCAAGTATTCTTCCGCGCAAATGCGCATTGCTTCTGAGAACGTGATTTTTTTACTTGATCCGATTAAATTTTAGCCGCGACTTTGCCAACACTACAACATTCATGTTGCAAAGCAGTCTCGCACCAGCAACCAGCATCCAGCCATGCCTCCTCCCTTCGACGCGATCTTCTTTGACATCGGCAGCACGCTGATACCGAGCGCGGACATCATCGCGCATGCGGCCCGGCACGCCTGCGCGCAGCTTGAGCGCAACAGCCTCATTCCCGACGCTCAGATTTTTTTCGCCGGTTATCAACAAGCCGATGCGCAAGTGCACCCGCCGCACATTAGCCACATTTATTCTGACGCGCGCATCATCGCGCGCGCGGAAGAGTTGGCGCGACTTCCTTTTGATAATCGCCGTCTCGGCTTTTTCCTGCACGCTTATCGCGAGGCCATGCGCGCACGAATTCAACCTGCGCAAGAATTTTTAGAATTGTTTGAGGCGCTGGCGCGGGCGGGCGTTTTGCGCGGGATTGTCAGTGATGGAAGTTTGGAAGGACAAAGCGAGGTTTTGTTCCGGCTGGGATTGTTGCCGTATATCTCCCCCAATCTTTGTTTGATTTCAGAAGCGCAGGGCGTGGAAAAATCGCATCCCGAGATTTACCGTCGCGCGCTCGCGTTGGCGCAAGTAGCGCCGAACCGAGCATTGATGATCGGCGATCATCTCGAGCGCGACGTGGCCGTGCCGCAAAGCGTGGGCATGAAGGCCGTGCTGCTGCGCGCGCACCCGCCGCCGCAGTTTATCGCCAAAGAACTATCCGCTACGGCGCGCGTGCTTCGGCCTGATTTCCAATTCGACAACTGGAGTGATCTTAACGCATGGCTCGTGAACCAATGAATGCAAGAAAATCGGCGCCGGACAGTTCTTTTTTTAATGAAAAAGCGGCGGAAGAAACACGCGCAACAAAGGAGTTTTTGCAATCAATCCAGCGCGGTCTAGCCGATGCTCATTCCGGCAAGGTCTTCAACACAAAACAAGTTCGGCGCGAGCTTGCGCAAAGGCGGAGAAAAAGAGAAGCGACGCATAGGTCAAAGCGCGCCACCCGCTTCAACTCCTCTCAAAAATCTCCTTCGCGATAATCAGCCGCTGAATTTGGCTGGTGCCTTCGTAAATCTGAAAAATTTTCGCGTCGCGCAGGAGCTTCTCCACCGGATACTCGCGCGAGAAGCCGTAGCCGCCGAAGACTTGCACCGCGTCGGTTGCGACTTTCATGGCCGTGTCCGCGGCCGAGCATTTCGCATACGCGGCTTGTAACGTGTTGCGCTTGCCTTGATCAATGGTCCACGCCGCAAGCCACGTAAGCAAACGCGCGGCCTCGATCTCGCGCGCCATGTCCGCGATCATGAAGCTGATGCCTTCATGCGCGGCGAGCGGCACGCCGAAAGTTCTGCGCTCCTTTGCATAACGCGCCGCATGCTCCATGGCCGCGCGCGCCAAGCCCACGGCCATCGCCGCGACCACGGGCCGTGAATGGTCGAACGCGCCCATCGCCGCTTTCCAACCGTCGCCTTCTTTGCCGAGCATATTGCTCGCGGGCACCACGACTTCTTCAAACGAAACGCCGCGCGTGTCCGAACAACGTTGGCCGAGCTTGGGTTCATGCTTGCCCACTTTCACGCCGGGCGAGCTGCGCGGCACGATGAAGCCGCTGATGCCTTTGTAGCCTTTGCTGGGATCCGTATACGCGATGACGAAATACCAATCCGCCTGCGCCGCATTGGTGATCCACATCTTCTGCCCGTTGAGCACGTAATCATTCCCCGCTCGCTTCGCCGTGGTTTTGATGCCCTGCACGTCGCTGCCCGCGCCCGGCTCCGTGACGCAATACGCGCAGAGCAAAAACTCTTCGATCAGCGGCGAAAGAAATTTTTTCTTCTGCTCCTCTCTACCCGCGACCAACCCCGGCGCCAGCGCGAGCGTGTTGCACGTCAT
>CAYNDW010000626.1:0-4319 GCA_964395375.1 uncultured Cytophagia bacterium | reverse complement strand
AAGGCGCAGACTTTTTCACGCAGCGTGGAAACATAGTCTGTGATCAACGGACTGTCGACCGACTCCACGACCTCGACGACTTGCGGCAGATAAAGCTCGATCGGGCAGGTTCGTTCGCCGGGCAAGCCGCAGCGCACGAATTGCTTGCCGAGCATGACCGAATCCATGCACACCGGGCACACCCGTCCGCGAATGGCGTCGAGATATTCTTGATAGGATTGCATGGGCGACTCCTTTTGAGATGTGGCCAAAAACTCCTCCGGCGAAAGGGGGTATTTTTCGCGTTCCCAAACTCCGTTGGGGAACGCGCTTGGGGTTGAAACTCCGTTTCAGCCTTTAATGGCCTCGCGAAAAATCTGAGTAGGCGCATCGAAACAGAGTTTCTGTTGCACGTGTGTTCCCAAACGACTCTTCATGTTCTTCGACCTTCACGCTGCAATCAACGACACAAAGTTTTTTTTGTTGGGCCTGTGCTCCAGCAACCGGTCTTCTTCGCTTGTTCCTCTGACCGACTCTCTTCGAGCGAGGTGACTTGAAGCCTAGCTAATCATCGCGGCGCCTAATTGATATTTTCAAGCGACCGGCACTGCAAAGGAGTAGAAGTATCAAACTTTAGTTTGACCTTTCTCACGCGTTGCCATCAAGCTAAAGCTTGACACACCAAATTCATTCCGCCCACAACACGTGCACGCTCTCTGCCTTCGCCTCTGTTTCCGCGGTAGGAAACACCGGCAAATAACGCGCAGCCAATGCGAAGAGCGCGAAGCCCACCGCCACGATCATCACCGTGATCGTGACTTCCATCCACGAAGGAAAGTATCCCGCCTTGGCCCAGCCCTCCATGCCCGTGATGCTCACATTTATGCGATTCAATACAAAGCCCAACACCACGAGCAACGCGGAAATGAACAAGCCGGTGGGATGCGTACGCACGCGCGGGAGCGCGAGTAGAAACATCGGCAGCAAAATGCCAAAGCCGATTTCCACCCAATATAAAACCATCTCCAAACTAAAAGTCCAAACCGCGCTGAACACGCCGCGCTCGAGCAGGTCTTGCACTTTGATGACCGTATACACCATGAGAATGACGACGATGACACGCCCAAGCTGCGTGAGAATGGGCATTTCAATTTCACGCTTGAAGACGCGGCTGCTCATAAACGATTCGAAGATCACCATGGCGCAGCCGACGCCGAGCGCGGAGAGATAAAAAAACACCGGCAACAGCGGCGAGTACCACAGCGGGTGCAATTTTTCCGGGACGATTAAATAAAGCGAGCCGAGCGAAGATTGATGCAGCGTCGAAAGAATCACACCAAGAATGACGAGCGGAATTGTGATCGCATGCATGAAGCGCACGGCTTTGTTCCATCCGAGTTTTTCGAATAAGATCGGGCTGAACTCCAACGCGAGCACAGTGGTGTAGAGCATCACGCACCACGCGACCTCGAACATGACGGAGCGCGGATTCCACATGACGAGCGCGTGCCAGATGCGGTCGGGCCGGCCCAAATCATACATCAACGCGACGATGACGAGCAGATATCCGAGAAACGCGGTGAGGATAGCCGGGCGCACGATAGGGCGAAAGCTTTGAATATTGAAAATGTAAACAATGGCGCACAGCGTGAAACCGCCCGCGGCAAGACCGACGCCGCAGAGAATATCGAAGCCGATCCACAAGCCCCACGGAAATTGATCGCTTAAATTCGTGACCGCGCCCAAGCCTTGCGTGAAGCGCAGATACGTGATATACGCGCCCGCGAGCAGGAGCACGCCGAGCACGGCACGCCAAAAGGTGAGATAGCCGAAGAGTTTTTTCATAACAGCACTTGCAGTTTTGATTTCAAATGCGATGATCGCCTCTCGTGCCTGTCATTCAGCAGGAATCTTTTTCAGCGCTTGTCGTCAACTCCAGCGCTTAAAAGGATTCCTGCTGAATGACACGTTATGAGAGGCTCGCGCGACTTCTGCTTTTGATCTGCAAAACGCAACAGTGTGCTTTCATGCTCAAGCCTGCGGATGCATCTTCAAGCGAAGAAGTTCGCGGCATCACTCCTTGCCCGTTTATCTTCGTTCTCTTTTTTATCCCGGTTGCCGCTCCTCCATTTCTTCTAGCTTCGCGTGCAGCTTGCCCACCTCTTCGCGGCGATTGATGATCCACCACAAACCATACAGCGCGGTGCCGCCCACAGCCACGAGGTTTGGAATTTTCGAGAGCGCATTCCACGTGAGCATGGGCAAGGGTTGTTGCGGCAGGTTTGTGGGGAAGCCGAGTTGTTCGAACGGCAGAGCGGAGAGAAAGAGAATCGAAGCGCCGCCGGCTTCTTGCAAGCCGTAAATATGATCGACGTACTTTTCTGGGTTTTCGCGCAGACGTTTTTGCGCTTCCACGATCAATTCCTCGCGGTCGCCGAAAATGGTTGCGCCGGTGGGGCAGGCTTCGGCGCAAGCAGTGGGCAAGCCTTGCGCGAGGCGTGCGGAGCAGAAGATGCATTTGCGCACACGTGGAGCCGCATCGTTCCACGTATAGGTTGGAACTTGAAACGGACAAGCTTGCATGCAATAGCGGCAACCGATGCACTTGGCTTCGTCATAAAGCACCGGGCCATCCGCGGTTTTCGTAAACGCGCCCACCGGGCACACCGAGGCGCACGTCGGCTCTTCGCAGTGCATGCACAACCGCCGCACGAAAACCTCATTGCCATAATCTTGCACGACCGTAAAAGCATTGGCGTTGAGCCGGGTTTCTTCACCTGCAGCCAAACCGTTTTGTGCCTTGCACGCTTCTCGACACAAGCCGCAGCCAATGCACAGCGTGATATCGATCAACATCGCTTTGCGAGCCATAACTCATCCTTTCATGGAAGAGGGCACACAGTTTATTCCAAGGAAGATTTCAAGCAAGCGATATGCCTCTCATACGCAATTCCCCGCTGTTGATTTCAACACGTCTTAGACGAACAAGAGGAGTCCCACGCATGCGGTTGATTCTTAGTTGTAAGAAAGGACGTGAAAATTTTCGCAGGCTTGATAATGTGGAGCGTGAGGGGCGTGAATGGGTGAGCATGCGAGCGCGCAACAATTGCAAGAGCGCCTACACTTACAGCCGCGCATTAAATGCCCGCGAGCAACAAGTGGGCGGCATATCGTTTGAGATATAGAATCGTGGTACAAACGCTGGCAAAAAAGAATGCTGCCGCACTACTGAAATGGCAATTAAAAGTGAAAAGTTTTTGTCTTCATGCGACTAGTGAGGAAACTATGAAGCCCTCTTCTAACCGAAGCCGTGGTCATATAGTCATCGACTTTGATGCCTGCAAAGGTTGCGGCCTATGTCTCGAAGTTTGTGCGCCACGGGTGTTGCAGGTTTCACTCAAGTTGAATCGTATGGGCTATCATCCTGCGGAATATGTCGGGTCGAATTGCACGGGCTGCGGCGTGTGTTTTTATGTGTGCCCGGAACCGGCTGCAATCACGGTGTATAAACGTGGCCTCGCGCAAGTCCCGGAAACGCCCGTGTATGTTTAGCGGTCGAGGTTATACTCGTTTCGGGTGAGATTGTACCGCGACATTTATGTCGCGCATACTGTTTCTTCGCGACATGAATGTCGCGGTACTTTGCATTGCGCTTACAAACTAACCCGTAACAAGTATAACTGCGAAAGAACAAATCATCCTTTACCCCGAAACCACCATGGCAAAACAACTCATCAAAGGCAACGATGCCGTCGTTAAAGCCGCGCTGCTCGCGGGTTGCCGTGCTTATTTCGGCTATCCCATTACGCCCGCGAGTGAAATTGCCGAGAGCGCGGCGAAATATTTTCCAAAAGTTGGTGGCACGTTTTTGCAAGCCGAGAGTGAAATTGCGTCGATCAACATGCTCTATGGCGCCGCTTCCGCCGGCGTGCGCGCAATGACGGCTTCCTCCAGCCCGGGCATTTCGTTGATGCAAGAGGGCATTTCCTACATGGCCGGCGCGGAATTGCCCGGCGTGATCGTGGACATCGTGCGCGGCGGCCCGGGCCTCGGCAACATTGCGCCGGAGCAGGCGGACTACTTTCAAATCGTCAAAGGCGGCGGCCACGGCAACTATCGTTTGATCGTGCTCGCGCCGAACAGCGGGCAGGAAATGTGCGACCTCACCATGCTCGCGTTTGAATTGGCCGATCGTTATCGCAATCCCGTGATCGTGATGGCCGACGGCTTCATTGGGCAAATGATGGAGCCGGTGATTTTTCCGGCGCCGGTAACGGTGCAACCGGAAAAAAAATGGGCGGTGCAAGCCACGGCGGAATCGCGCGGCAATCTCATTAGTT
>CAYNDW010000625.1:0-4324 GCA_964395375.1 uncultured Cytophagia bacterium | reverse complement strand
CCCGCACAGGATCGCTCCCACTGGATTTTGAGTCCAGCGCGTCTACCAGTTTCACCACCCCGGCAGTTTTGTTGAAGAGCATTTTTGAACGGGGCAATTATATCAAAATCATCCTTCAGAGTCAAGCAGCAATTCAGATTTTTTATGCCTCGTATAACTCCTTATCATCATTCTCGCACAGAAATCTGTTGTGTGCTTCAAAAACTTGATGCAACATCATCCCTCCGAATAGCTTCCCGGCTAGGTTGCCGAAATTTTTCTTCATCACTTCCTCGTTTCGATTTTCCCAACCTTAGATTTTCCAAAGCCGGCTCAAGGCGAAACGCTATTCTCTTCGGGTGAATCGGCGTTGCCGGCGCTTTACGTGCGTTGGCATTACGTTTGAAAAATCTTTTTGAAGCAAAGTCGGGCATATTAAATTCCGCTCGCCCAAAGTGGTGTCGCCTTTTCAAACGAAGCGCCGTTCAACCGCATCAACCTGGAACCGTCTAAAATGAAACACGCCTTTTCGTATCTCTTTCTCGCCGCCGCGAGTTTGGCGCAGGCGCAATATTGGGAGCCCTTGGGCCTCGAAGGCAAAACCATCACGGCCATGTACTTTTATGACGCGCCTAGAATTTTATACGCGGCCACGGAGAACGAGGGCGTCTTTCGCCGCGCGATCAATGCCGACTCCGGTTGGGTTCATATAAATATTCCGGCGCAAAAGCTCAACGCGATCCACGCGTTTCATACTTTCTGCCCGCTCAGATGTTGGAAGGGAATTTTAGCGGGCGCAACGCGCAACGAAGCCGCCGGCGATTCGGCCCTGATTTACTTTTATCAACAACGCCCAGATTCTTGCCCGCAACCCGGTGCATGGCTCGCCTCCGATAGCGGTCTCACGCGCCCTTCCACACAGCAGATCAATGCCTTTGCCGGCAGCGCCGTGTGTTATCCCATCGGCCCGGAGTATGTCACGGTCTTTGCCGGTGGTCGCGAGTTTATCGGACGCTCGCTTGATCGCGGCAAAAGTTGGCAAACTGTTTGGCACATACCGAACGCCGAAGTATTCACTTTGTTTTCTCATCGCAGAAAGTTCGGTGCGTTGAGTAGCACGGTAGAAGAAGTAATCGCTGAAGAGAGTATATGGGCCGGCGGCACGGTGCGAGAAAGCGGCATAAATCGACCTTTCATTTCATACTCTTTTGATTTCGGCAAAAACTGGCAAGATCGCAGCCCCCAAAATTTCCCGGGCGAAGTCTGCCGCGCGCTTGCGGTTGATCATGCCGATACGAATTTCATCATCGCGGCGCTGAACACGCGCATTGTCAAATCACACAATGGCGGGTTGAATTGGAGTGCGGCGAGCTTGCCGGATTTGATCGTGCAGTTCGATGCGCTCGCCATTAACCCGCTCGACGCGCAGCATGTGTTGGCGGGCGGCACGTTGTCCGGCCAATATTTTTTACTCTATGAAAGCTTTGATCGCGGCGAGCATTGGCACACAGTCGCGCCGCCCACACCACTTGCTGGCGTGAGCAGCATCATCTTTGATCCGGCGCGGCCGCTCGAAGGCCCGGTGGCGCAATATGTTTATATCGGCACGCGCGGCAACGGCATCTTTCGCTATGTGCTCACGCGCACGCAGGTGGAAGAAACTTCCAGCAACGCGCCGCAGAGCTTTTATCTCTCTCCGGCTTTTCCCAATCCCAGCAAATTACCAACGCTCGCGCAACTCGCTTTGCGCGTTCATTCTCCGCAAGCAGAGCAAGTGCGCGTGCGTCTGCTCAATACGCTCGGTCAGGAAATAGTCAGTTGGCGCGTGCGCATCGCCGGCGGCGAACAGACTTTGAGCTTGTCGCTTGCTCACGTTCCACTCAAAGCCGGCGTTTATTTTATTCAAGCCGAAGGCCGCTCGTTTAAGCAAGCGGTGAAGTGGACGATTGTGGAATAACTTATTACGCCAAGCGGAATATGGGTTACACTTTTTCCCAACGTGTTTGTCATTCAGAAGGAATCTTTTTACGTGCTGGAGAAGCTGCCGAGCGCTTAAAAAGATTCCTTCCGAATGACCACAATAGAGCTGCGAAGTGCAACCTACATAAACCTGCAAATTTTGTTCAAAGTTTTAAGCTCGGCTTATAGGAGTTGACAATGACGGAGAACATCGTAATGAAATTTCGCACCCAACTTTTGACCGCATGTTGCCTTCTCGCCTTGAGCCGTTCGGCTTTTGCGCAATCGACGAAAGATTTGGAGCCATACGGCCTAGCGGGCAAAAAAGTCATCGCGCTCGCCCTCGCGCGGCAAGCTTCCGCGAGTGGTTCGTTCTTTTATGCCGCCACCAGCGACGCGGGCGTGTGGCGACATGTTCCCGCACAGGTTGATACCGCATGGGAAAGCATTGGTTTGATAGATAAAGAAATTTCCGCGCTCGACATTCACGTGTGGGGCTCAGGCCCGGCGCTCTTTCACGCGCCCATTGCCGGTGTTGCGCCGCGTTGGGAGAATAACGATTCGACGTTGGTTTACCGCTATGAAAACGGCCAGTGGCTCGCGAATGATGCCGGCATGGCGCGCCGCGAAATTTTTCAAATTCGCGCGCTCATGAGTTTTGAATCCGGCGGGCATCTCCCTCCCGCAGGTACTTTTGCAGGTGGCAGCGGTTTTGTTTATCGCTCGAACACTTCGCGCCGCGTGTGGGAGTTGGGATATTTCGGCGGCATCGGCGGCACGAATACGATTGCGGTCAATCGCACGCAACTCTCGGGCGTCGTGTGGGCCGGCGGCGAAACCACGATCTTCGCGCCGTGGATTGCGAAATCGCTCGACGAGGGCAAAACCTGGGAAGTGTTTTATCCCGATCTGAGCGGCGACAACGCCTGCGATGCGCTTGCGCTTGATCCGAATGATGCGAACACTGTTTATGCGGGCATGGAAGGCGCGGTGCTTAAAACCACGGACGCCGGGCGCACCTGGCAAAAGACCGGACTCCGCGATACGCCGGTTTACTTTTATGGCCTCGCGCTTGATGCCAACGACGCAAATCATATCTATGCCGGCGGCACGATTGCCGATCCCAACACTTGGGCGCTCTGGGAAAGCTTTGACGCAGGCGCAACGTGGCGCGAGATTGCCGCGCCCAATGGCACCGGCGCAGGCCAGGGCATCAGAAGCCTTGTTGCCGATCCGAATCAAGCGGGCGTGATTTATATTGCCACAGCGGGTTACGGCGTGTGGAAATATCAAAGCGCGCCGACGCATGTCAATGATCCGCCGCGCAACAATCTTCCGCAAGGCTTCGCGCTCGCGCAAAACGTGCCGAATCCTTTTTCGCGCAACGCGGCGCAAGCAACGGTGATGCGCTATTCCATTCCCGCGACGCAGCAGATCAAAGTGGAAATCTACGACCTGCTCGGCAAACACGTCGCCACGCTGGTTGATCGCGTGCAAGCGCCGGGCGAATACACCGCGCAATGGAACGGCAAGGACGCCGCGGGGAGATTGGTTCCGAGTGGAATTTATTTCTATCGTCTTGTCGCAGGCATGAAGACGTTGGCCGCGCGCAAGATGATCTTGATGCAATAACTAAAGGAGTACAAACCATGAAACGAGTTCTTGTTGCAAGCATGTTGTTGTTGCTCGCCGCGTGTGAGAGCCGACGCGAAAATCCCATGCTCTCGGAAAAAGAAATCTCGAAGCTCGCTTCCGAAGAGGAAAATTTCTGGCTCCAAGTGGGCGAAAGCAAAACGCTCTCGCCGGACAACACACAAATCGGTTTTCAGCAAGTCGTTTCAGATTCGCGCTGCCCGCGTGAGGTGACTTGTGTTTGGGAAGGTCGCGGCGACATTCGCGTGTGGCTGAAACCGCAGCTTGGCGATTCCGCCTTTGCGGAGGTTTTCATCTCCGGCACCACCAGCGCCGCGGACACCTGTTGCCACGAATCCACGACCGCACTCGGATACAAGATCACATTGTTGCAACTCGACCCCTATCCCGAAACGACTTCGCAACCGCAAGCTTCCGCTTATAAAGCATTGCTCAAAGTCGCGAGGCAATAATGAAGACTCTGAGCCGCAACATGAGCTTTACTAAATTTGAAAAGGCTAGTAAAGCTTTTCGCTCCGCGCTCTGCTTGCTTCTCCTTGCGCTCACGCAGTGGAATTGCGCTTCGAAAAATTCACTTGCGCCTTCGGCGTTTTCTTTCTCCGAAATAGAAGTCGGGCAAGAGTGGCGCTATCTCAAATGGGCAAAGGCCCATGGCGGAAAGCGCGAACTCACAGGCGACACGGTAACCGTTGCCGTCATTGCAAAAGAAAGCACCCTCGTCACGTTTGCGGAA
>CAYNDW010000624.1:0-4327 GCA_964395375.1 uncultured Cytophagia bacterium | reverse complement strand
AAGCCGCTGCACGAGCGAGTGCATTTCCTGCGACACGCGCGCGAGTGATGCGAGAAAGTCCGCGCGAAATTCCGGCTTGTCCAAATGCGCTTTGGCATTGTGCGCCAACAAGCCCAACGTGCTCACGGCATGGCGCAGATCGTGGGCAATGAACGCGGCGATGCGATAAATCGATTCGGTCTGTTCGTTCGCCAGCACGCGTTGTTGCAAATAAGCTTGCTGCAACGCGAGGCTCGCGGCATTGGCGAGCAAATCCAAAAGCCGGCGATCTTCTTCGCGATAAAGTTGGCCGTTGCGTTTAGGCCCAAGCCCGAGCACGCCGATAACACTTGGCCCGATTTGCAGCGCAATAGCGAGCGCGCAATCTTGGAGCGCGTGCGCACTCGTCGTGGCTTCTTTTTCCAACAACAAAAATTGTTGCGGCATAAAACTTTCGCCCACGCGCTCCAACCACGCTTCTTGTTGCGCATTAAGCGCGAGCGGCGCGGAGTTGCGCGCGTCGTTGTCATGCAATGCGAAGAATCGACTCGTGCGCTCTTCGCGCAGCCACAGGCAACAATGCGTGCTCGCAAAAATTTCTTCCAGCCCCCAAATGATCGCTTGCGCCAACTCCGGCTGCGTTGCGGCGGTTGCCAAGCGCTCGGTGAGTTGATGCAACTCATGGCGGAAGTCATAACTTTGCGCATGCCAACGGCGCGCGACAAAACGCGACCAGCGCTCTTGCCAAGAATCGCCGGTGAGCAGCACGAGGGCCAACACCACGGCGCCCAACGCGGCGACAAAAGACACGAAGAGATGCCAACTGCCGCCCAAGATCATGGCCGCTTTCACCAACACGCCAAACGCAAGACAATAAGCGCCGGCATAAATCAACGCGCCGGAGGAGAGCACGCGCGAAAGCCTAAGCGTGTTCGCCGCGCTCGCTTGCGGGGCTTGCGGGGCGGTGCGCAACGCCAAGGCGAGCATGAGGCAGAGCGCGCCGAATTGCGTTTGACAAACGAGCCAAAGCAGATGATCGAGACGGCCGTAGATCAAACTCAGGCTGCAACAGCCCAGGAGCGTAAGCAAAAGCAGAAACAGCGTTCCGCTGATCAACCGGCTGCGCTTGCCCGTGCGCCAATCCAACGCTTGCACGAGCGCATCAAACTTGCTCAACAACAAAACCGCGGCAACGAGGGCCACGGCGAAAAATAATTTTCCGCCGGCCGTGAGCACGTAGAGGGAGCCGAGCTCCGGCAGCTCGACCACTTGCACCAGGCTCTGCCGCGCATGCACCAGACTGAGAACGCCGAACAAGGCGATCACGCAAAATTTTAGCGCGAAACGAAGGCGCGACGTTTCGAGCAATGGGGAAGCGGCCCAAGCACCGGCCGGTAACATGAGCACGAAAAGATAACCCAGCCACTGCGCAAAGAAACTTTGCCAGGCGGTGCCTAAAACCACCAACGCGGCAAATGCGGTGAGATTGAAAATTTCAAAGAGCAGCAGCGCAAGCGCGAGCGCCGTGAAGTAACGCTCAACCATGATGCGCCGCAACAAGGCGCTGAAGAGCAACAACCCGGCGAAGCTGGCAAAGAGCGTGGCGCTAAGAAAAAGAGCGAACATGGTGTCTGAAATCGCCGTGGGTGCAGCACATCGTTCGACGCGATCATCCCCGAGCTGTCATTCAGGAAGGCTTGCCATGTCCAACAAACGGGACGCCTGAGCATGATAAAAATGTAGCGCAGACCTCTTGTCTGCAGGCTGGAAGCCTGTGCTACGACGTATTTTCGTGGCAATCTTTTTCAGCCTCGGCACAGCGCCCAGTGCTTAAAAGGATTCCTCCGGAATGACAACGTCATAGCAAATGGCAAAGCCCTCACGAGTTCGTCAACTTCAGCACTTTTTCTTTGAGCATGTCCACCAACGGGTGTTGCGGATAACGTTGCATGAACTCGTTATAAACTTTAACGGCGCGCTGCGTTTGGCCGGAGGATTCGTAAATATTTCCGAGCAACAACGAGGTGCTGACTTTGCCCACGGTATTGTCCAAAATGCTTTCGATGCCCGAGGCGGCGGCCGCGGCTTCATCCCAACGCTCTTGCGCGATAAAGCAGTTGGCAATGTGTTCTTGCGCGAGCGCGGCCAGCATGGAGCGCGGATATTTGGTGATCAAGCCTTGATAATAAGCCACGGCTTCACCATAGGCTTTGGCCGCGAGCGCGATTTCGTTTTTTTGCGCATAATGTTCGGCCACGCGCAAGAGCGCTTTGAGCGCGGGCGGAAAGACTTCATATTGCTTGGCGATCCAGCGATATTCATTGAGCGCGAAATTCCATTCGCCCTCGCGTTCATAGCTCAAAGCCAGTTCTTCATGCGCGCGCGCCGCCAAGCCCGGGTTATTCGCCTCGTCCGCGGCAATGACCTGCTTGAGCATTTGCCGCGCGGGTTCGTTTTGATTTTGCGCGAACAGCATGCGCGCCAACTCGAAGCGGGATTGCGGCGTCACCTCATGGTTCGGATATTTTGCGATCAAATCTTCCATTAACGCGCGCGCGCGCGCGGTATCGCCCAAGCGCTCGTGCAACGCCACGGCGCGGGTATGAATATATTGCGGCAACTCCGGCGACTGCGCATGGACGGCGATTTGTTGATGCAACAATTGGTCAAGCGCTTGCCATTGATTTTGATCGGCCAAGAGCGCGGCCAGATAGGACACGGCCGCGGCGCCGACTTTGGAATCCGGAAATTTTTTAACTATGGTTTGATAGCACTCGCGCGCGCGGCGGTAAGCTTCGTCGCGTTTGTGCGCATGCACGCTGTGCTTGTGCATGCGCGCGAAGTGAAACGGAATCGCCACCAAATACATTTCCGGATCTTGCGCCGCGATGCGGCTGGAGAGGCTGGGCAGCACGAGGGAATAGGCGTCGATCGCGTCGCCATATTGCAGGGTGCGCTCGTGCAGCAAGCCGATGGTAAGCCGCGCCGGAAGCGTAATTTCCTCGTCGTCCGGATAACGTTGGAGAATTTCCTCGTACGCGGCAATCGTCGCGTCCACATTGTCGCGCATCAATTCCAACTGCGCGATACGCATCAAACAGCCGCGAATCACCGTGTCAAGAATTTCGGAGCGGGGCAGGGCGCTCGCGCGTTTGACGATCTCGTGAAATTGCGCCACCGCGAGCTTGAAATCGTTCGCATCCGCGAGGTTGGGATTGATAAATATTTTCTCCAACAGCTTCTGCGCGTCATAATACTGTTTCTCCGCGGCGAGTTGTCGCATCAAATCAGAATCTTCGCTGCAGGCGTGCAACAAAGCGCCAAACACCAATACCAGCGTGAACCGCGAGAACCAAGAGCGAGGCAAAAAGATCATGCGTTTTTGGGCTTGGGGTTATTTCTTTTTTCCAAAACAACGATGCGATAGAGATTCGTAATCGCGCCGATGGTGAGATAGCTCGAAATCATGGCTGCCACAATGCCCGCGCCCACCGCGCCGGCGATGATTTCAGGATTGAGCTTTTGCACGATCACGGCGCTTTTTGAGAGCAGGTATTGCACGGGAAGCTGCAAGAGGCTGGGCAGCCCGATCAGCACAAATGCCGCGAGGCCGTAGCGCCCAAAGAGTCCCAAACTTTTCGCAATCGCGGACGGAAACGATTGGCGCTCCAGCATGATGAGCGCGCTGGTGAAGGCGAAGAGCGCGCTAACCAAGACGACGCCGAGCACGCGCGCCACGGCGATATACTTGCCAAGCTCGGGGCTGCTCGCAGCCCACGCGGCGCAGCTATAAATCACTGCCAGCGACATGACGGTCTCAATCGCCCACGCGCCTAAGAGATGTCCGTAGCGCCCGCCCACATTTTTCATGCGCACGCGCAACGTGGTCTGGCGCTCGTTCGCGGCAAAGAGCAAAGTCGCCAGCCCCACCACGCCGATGCCGAGAATGCCGCTCAAGATGAGATTGAGCAAATCAAACGCTTGCGGCAGGCCGAGAAAGTAATTGGGATAATGCAGCATCATCTCCCCGCCCAACAGGCGCAGCAGCGGAATGAAGATAAACGAAAACGGCGGGTACATGAAGAACACCAAACCCACGACGATAAAAATTTGCACCAGCGCATAGACGAAAAACGGCAAGAGCACGATCGGTTTGCGCACTGCCGTCAGCGTTTCCTTCCATGACCAAAACAACAACCCAATTTTTGAATCCGGTGACATGCGATGAAATTCTCCGCGAGATAAACGTTTGTAGTAGCGCCTTCAGGCGCACGAGCTGCAAAGACATCGGCTCCTAATGAGTTTTGACTTTCTAAATCGGTAACCTCCTCCACGAGTTGTCATTCAG
>CAYNDW010000623.1:0-4338 GCA_964395375.1 uncultured Cytophagia bacterium | reverse complement strand
GAAAGTGACGACGACGAGTTGTACATCTCAACCAACCCAAGTCTAATGGGAAGGATCTTCCCTCGCACTTGACACTCTTCCCAGCGCGAGGAAAGATTCTTTCAGAATGACAGTTTGAGCAGGAAGCTACAAACTAAACCGCAACGCGTATAACCTCATCTCAAAAAGCTGCACATGTTTTGTTCACAAAAAACGCTTTTGCTCTTTTGTTTAATTCCGCTCCTCCTCTTCACGAAGAGCTTCAGCCAAGAAGCCACCACCGACTCTTCCGCCGCACCGCCCCTCATCACGGCCATCTTCATCGACGGCAACGATCGCACGAAGGAGCACATCATTTTGCGCGAAATGAAAGCGCGTGTCGGCGTGCGCGTTGATCGCGAAATGTTGGAGGGCGATCAAAAACGCATACTCAATCTTGGCCTCTTCAATCGCGTTGACATTCAAGGCCTGCCGACGGACGATGGTGTGCAGCTTCTCGTGCTGGTGGATGAACGCTGGAACCTTTGGCCCTATCCGATTTTCTTCGTCAATGACAAAGATTGGGACAAACTTTCTTACGGCGCGGGCCTGCTCTATTTCAACTTCCGCGGCCGCAATGAAACCATCTCCGCCTCGGGTTGGGGCGGCTACAATCCCGCGTTGCAACTCGACTATGCGAATCCGTGGATATTTGGCAAACATCACCTTTTTGGACGTTGGCGGTTTTATACCGAGCGCGTACAGAATCGTTTTTTTAAAGGGCTGGGACAAGAAGTCGATGAGAAGCGCATTGGCGGCAGCTTTACGTTGGGCAAACGCTTCGGCTATTTTACCTATGTGAGCGCGCTCATGGGCTACTCGCAATTGCGTTTCGATCCGGCGGTTCCATGCCAAAACCCAGATTCTTGCCAAACGCTCAATCTTTCCGGCCGCGATGTGTTGCCCACGCTCGGCCTGACTTATCTCTACGATGCGCGCGATCTACACGAATATCCTCTCGCCGGAAGTTATATACGTCTTTCGGCGCGCCGCGTTGGCTTTGGCAGCGAGAACATTCATTACATGCGCTATAGTTTGGACGCGCGGCATTATGAAAAATTGCATCGCCGTCTTACGCTCGCCGCGCGCATTATGACCGAGGTGGGGCAAGATCGCATTCCGTTATATGATCTCGTTTATCTCGGTTATCAACATCGCGTGCGCGGACATTTTTTTGAAGACTCTTCGGGCCGCAATCTCGCGCTCGGCAGCGTGGAGTTGCGCGTGCCGCTCGTGCCGCTGCGTTATTTCAGCGCCGCGAATATGCCGATCATCAAAGATATTTTGCCGGAGATGCTGCTCACCATGGGCCGCAATACTAAATTCGGCATGAACCTCGCGGTGTTCGCCGATTTCGGCCTCGTGTGGTCGGAAGAAAAATTTCCCGAATTAGCAAACGGTTGGCGCGGCTACGGTGTCGGACTCCACTTTCACGCGCCGCTCGTCAATGTGCTGCGTCTCGAGCTTGCATGGAACAAAGCGGGCAAGATGCAGAGAATAGTCGATCTTGGCGTTGCATTCTAACTTCATCCTTTTGAGTTCTCGCTTGACTCTAGTCCCGACCCATAAACGAGCCCTAAGGCTTGCACACCCCATTAAAAATGGAAGCAAGAACAAGCTGCAGCGAGAAGATCAACCCGCGCATGACTGGTATCGCTTTGTGCTTTCGTTTCCGCCTCATCTTGTGGAAGAGTACATCGCACGCTTTGGATTGCGTCGAGGGCATTTATTGCTGGATCCTTTTTGCGGCACGGGCACGACGTTGGTGACGGCGAAAATGCTCGGCATTGCCAGTGTTGGTATCGAGGCGAATGTCATGGCGCATTTTGCCAGCACGGTGAAAGTCGATTGGAGCATTGCGCCGGAAGGTTTGTTAAAGCATGCGCACTTTGTCGCCGCGCTTGCGACTCAAAAACTTGCTGCGCAAGGGATCGAAGACGATTCGATCTTTTCTTTCAACACGGCCGATTTTTCTCATTTGTCGGCTTTACCGCCGGAAAAAGAAAAGCTTTTGTTGCGAGATTCGATTAGCCCGCTGCCATTGCACAAAACGCTCGTGTTGCTCGAAACGCTTAGGCAAAATCAAAACGCAGCTTACTCACGCCACGAGTTGCTGGCATTGGCAAAAGCGTTGGTTTTCTCCATCAGTAATTTGCGTTTTGGTCCGGAGGTGGGAATCGGCAAACTTAAAGAAGATACTCCGGTAATTGGCCCGTGGCTAACTGAAGTTGATCGAATTACACGTAATCTCAAAACGCTACGGCAACATGACGGTGTGAAAACCGAAGTCCATTTAGCTGACGCCCGCGCTATGGTTGGTTTATTAAAACCCAATTCCATCGATGCCGTCATCACGTCTCCGCCGTATCCCAACGAAAAAGATTATACGCGCACCACACGCTTGGAATCGGTGCTGCTGGGGTTCATCAATAGTCACGCAGAGTTGCAAAGCTTGAAACGACGTCTCGTGCGTTCGAATACCCGTACTGTTTATAAGGGTGATCAAGATGACCAATGGGTCGCGGATCATCCCGAAATTCAACGCCTCGCCGAAGCCATTGAACACCGGCGTATCGAGTTGGGAAAGACTTCGGGCTTCGAACGATTGTACGCCAAAGTAACAAAGCTCTATTTCGGCGGCATGGCGCGCCACCTAGCTGATTTGCGGCATGTGCTCAAGCCCGGCGCGCAACTGGCATACGTTGTAGGGGATCAAGCTTCATATTTAAGAGTGATGATTCGCACCGGACAGTTGCTTGCAGATATTGCTCGTTCATTGGGCTATGAAGTCGTTGGTATTGACTTATTTCGGACTCGTCTTGCCACTGCGACGCGTGAGCAACTGCGCGAGGAAGTTGTCGTGTTGAAATGGGCCGGCAAATAAATTTATCTTTCTGCGAGTTGCTCATGCCTTCTCCCGCAAATCGGTATTCACAGATCATAGAGCAAATTTTTTTCAAGCGCTTCACCGAAAGTGCGAGCGAGATTCCTTTCATCCGTGAAGATCTCGTTCGCGTCGCTCGCGGATTGAAGATCAAGCTGCCCAAAAATCTCGGCGATATTCTTTATAGCTTCCGATACCGAACGAGCCTACCAGACTCTATTCGCGTCAAAGCGCCGGAGGGCCAGGAATGGTTAATCCAACCGCGAGGCCCGGCGCGCTATGCATTCGTGCTAGCGCCCATGGTTAATTTCATTCCTTCTCCGTGGATGGAGGAGATCAAGATTCCAAATGCAACTCCTGGAGTTATTGCAAAATATGCTTTGAGCGATGAACAAGCATTACTTGCCAAGCTCCGGTATAATCGCTTGATCGATGTTTTTACGGGCGTCACTTGCTATTCGCTGCAAAGTCATTTGCGCACTACGGTCTCTGGCATGGGGCAGGTTGAAACGGATGAAATCTACATTGGCCTTGATCGACGAGGAGCGCATTATGTGTTTCCGGTTCAAGCCAAAGCCGGCAAGGACAAGCTTGGTATCGTCCAGATCGAGCAAGATTTCGCCATCTGTGCTGAGAAATTTCCCGCGCTTATTTGTCGGCCCATTGCGGCGCAGTTCATGGCAGATGAGGTCATCGCCTTGTTTGAGTTTATAAAGAGCGAGACCGGTATTAAACTCTCCTCTGAAAAACACTTCCGTCTCGTTTTGCCTGAAGAAGTGACAGCCGAAAATTTAGAAAACTATCGCAATACTTCTCTAGCCTAATGCCATGTTACTCGCGCCCTCCCGCCAAATCACCACCACCCTCACCTATCTCGAAATGCATGCGCCGCCGCAGCGCGCGAACGCGCCGCCGTTCCCAGAGGTTGCGGTGCTGCATGCCGTGCAGCCCACGGTTTCGTTTTATCGTTATCTCTATAACACCGTCGGGCAAGAATGGCTCTGGTATGAGCGGCGGCAATGGAGCGACGAAAAATTGCGCGCGATCATTCATCACCCGCAGATTGAAATTCACGTGCTCTACGTCGCCGGCGTGCCTGCGGGCTACGGCGAGCTGAACCAGAGTCTCGAAAATGCGTGGCAGATGGCGGGCAACAAGTATCTCCGCAACATCATGTACTATCGCAATCCGCAGGCCCAGCTCTACCAGCACTCAAACCTTCCGCTCGACAAGACCGAGTCGGACTACAATCTAATCTGGCACTTTGGATTGCCGCTGAACTGTGATCTCCGCAGCGTCCCGCCGGAGCAGCAGTGGGAGGAGTGGAAGAAGCTGGGGTTCGAGCGGAACACTCTCATCGCCGATCCTCAGTTTGTGAACGCGAGCAAAGACGACTATCGGCTGAAGCCGTCCTCCCCCGCTTTCAAGTTGGGGTT
>CAYNDW010000622.1:0-4351 GCA_964395375.1 uncultured Cytophagia bacterium | reverse complement strand
ACTCAACGTCTTTGGCGTTTTTGCCGCGCACCATCGGACGCACATACGGCTTGCATAAACTCACGATGCGCTCGGCGACCGCCTTCTTTTTATGGTCACACATCTCTTTTTGTTGTTCATAGATTTTCTTCACGGTCGCGAACGTCGTTGCGACTTCCTCCGCCACCGTGTGCCCCAAGTCCTTCGCCTTCGCGATCAAGGCGGTGACTTGTTCGACGTTGCGCCGTAGGTATTGCAACGCGGACTTCTGCATGCGGCGAATTTCTTTTTGCGTCTTGCGCTTTTTCTTGGTGAAGTTGAGATACGCTTTGCGCGCCACGCGGCAATAGGTGCGAACTTTCTCCGGCGCCACTTCGCGCAAACGTTCAATCTGCTTCACGCAGAAGACGCGCGCTTTTTCCAGCAAGCCGCAATCCGTGGGATACGTGATCTCACTTTCATACACGGTGGCGTCGACGAGCAAGGCGTTCGCACGAATGAGCTTCTTGGCGACGAGCGTGTTAATCAACGTTTGCTCGAACGCGGCAAAAGTTTTCTCGCCCAAGCGTTCGCGCACGCGGCTGAGGGAGCTGGCCTCAAACGGCATCGTGGTGGTGAAGCGTGGCAAACCGATGAAGTATTGCAAATAGGGGCTTTCAAGAATGGTTTGCAGAATCTCTTCATCGCTGGTTTGATACTGATGCTTCAGAATCAAAGTGCCCAACACGAACCGCGCGCGCAGTCCCGGACGCCCATCCGCCGCAAAAAGTTTGGCGTAGTCGCGTTCCCACTCAGACCAGTTGAGCGTGTGGGCCAACCGCAACCAGCGATTGGTGCGATCTAATTTCTCCTCGAACGGCAAAGTGGCTTCGAACAATTCGAGTTGATGGAGGTCGGGTTCTTGGCAGATGTACATGAGGGGCTCGTCAGGGTGAGGTTCAAGTGCAAGGGTTTTGACGGGTTTGTGGAAAAAAGCGTGCACTTCGACAACACAAGATACTCATGAAAGCCGCGATTTTAAAGCATTCTTTTGATATTTTGAGTTTTTCAGCAGCCCCTAAATAAATTCTATGCGCGACCCATTTGAAACCATGCCGGTGCCGGATTCTGCTTTTGCGCAACTGCTGCTCGCCTTCAATGCTGAGGGCAGAGCGGCTGCGCGAGAGTTTGCGCAGCGGCGTGCAAAACTGATTTACGTTTTGCATGGTCTCGGTTGTGCAAACGCTGCCGATCTTGCGGACGAGGTTTTTGCGCGCGTGGAAAAGAAGCTGGCCGAGGGCGTGGTGATTCACAACCTGGAGGCTTATCTGCTCACGGTCGCGCGCAACGTGGCGCTGGAAGACGGAAAGCATGCACGCATGAAGCCGGCTCCGCTCGATGGAGTCGAGCAGAGTGTATTGCCTTATGAAGACCCGGAACAAATTGCGCGTGAGCGCGCAACTTTAACGCGCGAACGCCAACGCATGCGCTGCATGAAACGCTGCTGGCGCCGCTTGCCGGAAGCAGAGCGCAAGAAATTCACAGACTATTTTTTCGCCGAAGGCCGCGAGCGCATTGCGCGCCGCAAACAGCTCGCGCATGCGCTTAGCCTTTCGAGCGAAGCTTTGCGCGTTGAGATTCACCGGAAGCGCGCGGCGTTGGAAGAATGCGTGCGCGTGTGTTATGCGCAGCGCAGAATCGGCTTGTAATGAAATGGCTTTGTTAACACTATATTTGAAAGCCAACACTCTCAAGCGAGACGAACACGTGCCCTCTTTGTTGATCACAGATGAATTCATGCAACGCTATCTGCTCGGCGAGCTTGCGCCGGAAGAGCGTTCGCGTTTCGAAGAGCTTTACTTCAGCCGCGACGAGCTTTTTGATAAACTCCGCCTTGTGGAAGGCGAGCTGATCGACGGCTATGTGCGGAATGAGCTTGCGCCGCAATTACGCACGCGCTTTGAAGCGCATTATCTGATTTCTCGCGAACGCCGCGAGCGCGTTGATTTTGCGCGCAATTTCGCGGAGGTGGTTGCCGGCGAGCGCGTTCATGCTTCATCTCTGCGCGAGTTGTTTGCATGGAGCCGCGCGCAGCTAGCAAGATTAAAGCAACCACGATTCTCTTGGCGTTGGGCCCTCGCCGGCCTCGCAGCTCTTGTGCTCGTTGCCGCAGGTATGCTGCTGCGCAACAACACGCTGCGGCCCGTCTTCACTTCACCAAACAATCTGCTGATCGAAGACTCCCCGGAGTTTGGCCGCGCGACTTTCACACTGACGCCTCGGCCTCTCGCAGCCGTGTTACCGAAACAGACATTGCTCCTCCCCGCCGCGGCGCGCACGGTGCAATTTCAACTCGTGTTGGAAGCAAGCGAAGCATTTCAAAGTTATCGCGTGGAGTTGCGCACGCAACAAGGCGAAGAGATTTGGCAAGGCGACCGGCTGCTCGCAACGCCGCTGGCAACGAGCAACGCCATCATCTTCTCCGTGCTCGGCCTCGACTTGTTCGAAGGCAAATACACGATCACATTGAGCGGCTTGCGCCGCGCGGAAGTTGTCTTGGTTATTGATCATGCGCGGCGCGCCCTCATTCAAATCGATCCCGCAACCGGGGCACGCACGACGCTCTCGCAGCGCGGGAAACTCATCAATCCGATTCGTTTTGCACTAACCGCGAACGGCGGCATCTACGTCGTCAACCAATTCGGCACAATCGGCACAACCGGAGCCTGCCGTCTGGGCTGCGGCAACGTGATTAAGATTGATCCTCTCACCGGTGCGCAAACCGTAGTTTCATCGGGAGGCCTGCTCGGAACGTTGCACGGCCTCGCGCTTGAATCCTCCGGACATTTGCTCGTGACGAGCACGTATGAGGACCGCGCCACTGCCATCCTCCGTGTTGATCCTCGCACCGGAACGCAGCGCGTGGTCTCTTCTGCGGGCTTTTTGTTTAATCCGACTGATATTGCGCTTGACGAGAACGGTGGTATTCTCGTGACTGAAGACCGGAATGAAGCAGGCGCGAGCGTGCTCCTCCGCATCAATGCTCGCACGGGGGAACAAAGCGTGATTGCCAAAGCCAGTCATTTGGTTGCGCCTTATGGGATCGCCCTTGCGCCAAATAAAGAAATTTGGATTGCTGATATACACACGCATGCTTCGGTTTTTATCGGCCCGGAGGAAGACAGCGGCGGCCCCGGCAAGATTATTCGCATCAATCCCACCACCGGCGAACAAGCCGTGCTGTTCTCGGGGCAACACTTTCGCGATCCAAGCGCGATCGCATTCGGCAGCGACGGCGCAATTTACGTTGCGGATCCCAATGCCGTGCGCCTGCAACGCGGCGCTGTCATTCGACTTGATCCGACCACGGGCAGGCAAGAGCTGATCGCTACAGGCGAGGATATTGTCGGCCCGGTTGATATTGCCGTTGCGCCGCCAAACTTAAAATCAACCTTCGTGGTGGCGGAGCAACTGCGGGGATACTCGTTTGCAGTGAAGATTGAGTGAAAGCCGTCGCTTGATGAGGAATCATCAAGCTCGGAGATGAAAGCCAACTAAAGTTAGCTGCCACCCAATGGATGATTAGCGATCTTTAGATGGCTTTCATCTTCTAGCGCGCTGCTTCAGCATTGGGTGGAGGCTCTCTTTTCGTGGCAGTTCCATTTTCGTGGGAAAAAGCCTTTGTTTTTTTGCAATGACTGCACATTGAATAGACTATTGCCAAAAGACTTAAAGAGCATACTCGCGTTCTTTGCGTTGCTCGCTTCTTGTTATCTATCCACGTGCTCGCACGAGAACGAGCACGCGAGCAAGCAACGCAGCGTGACTGCGCCTTTCGCGCGACGAAGCATGACGAGTGCTTGCGCCGCGCCGCCGCCGGGACTCATTCATTGGTGGCCTGCGGAAGGCAACGCGAACGACATGCAAGGAGGCTTGCAGGGCGCGCTTCGCAACGGCGCAGTGTGCGCGGAGGGAAAAGTGGGGCAGGCCTTTTTGCTCGATGGCGTTGATGATTTTATCGAGCTCGGCAATGACACGAGCCTGCACTTTTCCGGCGGGGAATTTACGCTTGCGCTTTGGATCAAATTCAACACGATGGGCAAAGGCTGCGCGGGTTATGATGATGGCTGTGTGCGCGGAATTTTAGCGAAGATGCTGCGCGTGCATGGCCGTGGTTCAGGCGAAGACGGATGGTATCTCGCGAAGACGAATGACAACGGCTTGAGCTTCAGCTTGGGCGGCGGCGTGGGAAAGAACGGCTGCGCCTTTTGGCGGCCCACAACCGTTTCGAGCACGACCACGGTGCAAGCCGGGCGCTGGTATCATCTCGCCGTGGTGAAAAGCGCGAGCACGTTTGCGCTGTATGTGAATGGCCGCGAGGAAGAATCCAAGC
>CAYNDW010000621.1:0-4358 GCA_964395375.1 uncultured Cytophagia bacterium | reverse complement strand
GAGATCGGTTATGCGAAGTCGGTGTCGGACAGCTCCGCGATTGTCGAAGCGCCCGCGAGCTATTTTCTCGCGCCGAATTATCCGAATCCATTCAAGCATTCGACGCGATTGCAATATGGCCTTCCCACGCGTGCCGAGGTTACGCTTGCAGTTTATGATATTCTCGGGCGGAATATCAAAACGCTGGTGCAGCGCGTGGAAGAAGCCGGTATCAAATTCGTGACGTGGGAGGGCACGGATGAATTGGGCCGAACCGTGAGCGCGGGCTTGTATGTTTGTCAACTCCGCGCCGGCGATTTTGTGCAAACCCGCAAGCTGGTGCGCGTGGAATAGCAACCGAAAAAAATTTTGCCTTGTCGGCGCGAGCCGAATCTGCTATATTGCATCACCTTTTTAAAAATCCAAACACACAGGCGGAGTGCAGACGGATACAATATTCGACTCTGCCGCAACTCTAGAATGGTCGAAAATGGAAATTCAAATTTCTGGAAAAGCTGAAGAGTTCGTGAGAGCAAAAGTGACCTCCGGCGCATATTCAGACCCCGCAACGTTTGTCACGGATATTCTTTTGCGCGCGGAAGAGTTTGATCGCATCAAGCTCGAAAGGCTTCGCCGAGAAATACAACTCGGCCTCGATGAACTCAATCGTGGCGAAGGCATGCCGTTGGATATGGATGAAATCAATCTCGCAATTGATCAAGAATTGAGATACACGAAATGAGACCATCAGAATTTTGCACGACTCCATGGACTTCAGTAGAAACCTCGCATAGGCCTTCAACCTTCTAGTGGAAATCATGCCGCGACCTCCTTTCGTTTTTATCCTAGCTCTTCTCGCCCTTTGTTCATGCGGGCCGAAAGACTCCGCTCCTCCTCTCTTCGAAAAACTCTCCCCGCGCCAAACCAACGTCACCTTTGCCAATATGCTTGAAGAAGAGCCGCTCTTTAATAGCGTGAACTATCTTTATTTCTACGACGGCGGCGGCTGCGCCGTGGGCGATCTCAACAACGACGGTCTCGCGGATATTTATCTCGCGGCCAACATGCAGCCCAATCAGCTTTATCGCAACAAAGGCGCATTGGAGTTTGAAGACATCACCACGAAAGCGGGTGTGGCCGGAGCGCAAGGCGGATGGACGACCGGCGTGACGATGGCGGACGTGAACGCCGACGGCTGGCTCGACATCTATGTCTGCCGCTCGAATTACTTGGACAAGAAAGGCGCGAACGAGCTTTTCATCAACAACAAAGATTTGACCTTCTCCGAACGCGCCGCGGAGTTCGGACTTGCGGTCACCGCGCTTTCGCGCCAAGCCGCTTTTTTTGATTACGATCGCGATGGCGATCTCGACATGTTCTTGCTCACCCATTCGGTGCATGCGAAAAAAACTTACGGCCGCGCCGAAAAATTGCGGCAAGTGCGCGACGAGGAAGCGGGCGACAAATTATTTAAAAATGACAACGGGCATTTTGTTAATGTCGCGGCAGAGGCGGGAATCAATGAAAGCCTTCTCGGCTATGGTTTGGGCGTGGCGGTCGGCGATCTCAATAGCGATGGCTATCCAGATATTTATGTCGCGAACGATTTTCACGAAGACGATTATCTTTATTACAACAACGGCGACGGCACTTTCACCGAGGCCTTGCGGCAATCAATGCAGCACACGAGCAGCGCGGCGATGGGCACGGACATGGCGGATTTCAACAACGACGGCTGGCTCGATATCGTCGTGCTCGACATGTTGCCGGAGCAAGAAGCGATTCGCAAATCAGCAGTGGCCGCGGACCCGTTCGACATTTATGACACGAAGCTGACTTTTGGCTATTATCATCAACTGCGGCGCAACACGCTGCAGCTCAATCGCGGCGGCAATGGCGGCTATCCGCTCTTCAGCGAGATCGGGCAGCTCGCGGGCATACACGCCACGGATTGGAGTTGGTCGCCGCTCTTCGTTGATCTCGACAATGACGGCCGCAAAGATTTGTTTATCACCAATGGCATCTTTCGCCGGCCCAATGACCTCGACTATCTGAATTATTTGAAGTCGCCGGAAGCGCAAGCGTTGATTGGGCGCAATGATCCGGCTGCTGCGCCGCTGCCGATTGCACAGGAGAAGCTCGCGGAGATAGTGCGCCACATGCCGAGCGTGCCGCTCGCCAATTATGCTTTTCAAAATCGCGGCGATCTCACGTTTAGCAATCGCGCAAAGGAGTGGGGACTGGACGACGCCGGCTTCTCCAGCGGCGCGGCGTATGCGGATTTCGATAACGACGGCGACATGGATTTAATCGTGAACAACGTCAATGCTCCTGCGGCGATTTACAAAAATCTTCTTTATCAAACCGAACAAGACTCTTTGCCGGCAAACTATCTCACTGTGAAATTTTCCGGCGCAGCGCGAAACGCGTTCGGCATTGGCGCGAAGGTGATGCTGCATCATCGCGAAGGTGTGCTGTATCAAGAACTCATGCCCACGCGCGGGTTTCAATCTTCGGTCGAGCCGGTGTTGCACTTCGGTTTGGGCAACATCGCAGGCCTCGACTCGCTCGAAGTGATGTGGCCCACGGGCGAATATCAAGTGGTGAAAGAGAGCGCTGCGAATCAAACGATCACGTTGCGACAAAGCGAGGCTTCTCACCTTGTCATTCAGAAGGAATCCTTTTCAGTACTTGACACACCTTCCCTGCTTGGAAGTTTGGCAAGTGCTCAAAAAGATTCTTTCAAAATGACAATGGAAAGGGGAGAGCCTTTGCTGCAAGATGTCACCAAAGAGATTCAACTCGACTACAAGCACGAGGAGAACGCGTTCATCGACTACAATCGCGAGCCGTTCATACCTCATTATCTTTCCACGGCAGGGCCGGCGTGCGCGAGCGCGGAGGTGAACGGCGACGGCTTGGAAGATTTATATCTCGGCGGCGCGAAACATCAAGCCGGACAAATCTTTTTGCAGAAGCGCAGCGGCGGATTTGAAGCGGTGTTGGACTCCGCGTTTATCAAAGATCGTTTGAGCGAAGACGTGGACGCAGCTTTCTTCGACGCGGACGGCGATGCTCGCCTCGATCTTTATGTGGTGAGCGGCGGCAATGAATTTTTCGGCAACGCGGAACCGCTGCGCGACCGGCTTTATTTAAACCTCGGCCATGGCCGCTTTCACAAAGCCGAGGGCATGCTGCCGGAGATTTATGCGAACGGCGCATGCGTGCAGCCGAGCGATATTGATCGCGACGGCGACCTCGATTTGTTCGTGGGCAGTCGCTCCGTGCCGTGGCAATATGGCGTGATTCCGCAAAGCTATTTGCTCATCAATGATGGCCGCGGCCGTTTTGTGGATGAAGCCGCGACGCGCGCGCCCGGCCTCGCGCAAGTGGGGATGGTGACGGATGCGGTGTGGGCCGATTTAAACAAAGACAGCTTCGCCGAGTTGATCGTCGTGGGCGAATGGATGCCGATCACGATCTTTCAAAATGAGGACGGCCGCTTGATCGAAGCCACGCAAAAATACGGCTTGCAAAACACGCATGGCTGGTGGAACACGATAGCCGCCGCAGATTTCAACAACGACGGCTTCATTGATCTCGTGGCCGGCAATCTTGGATTGAACTCTCTTCTCAAAGCGTCGGAGGCGGAGCCGGTGCAGTTGTTCGTGCATGACTTCTCCGGCGATCAACGCCCTGATCAAATTTTGACGTACACGCAGGAGAAGAAAATTTATCCACTCGCTTCCGTGGAGCTGCTGCTCGGCCACATGCCGGCGTTGCAACAGAATTATAAAAAGCACGCGGACTATGCGGGCAAAACCGTGGCAGAAATTTTTCCGGCGGAACAACTAAAAGCCGCAACCGTGCGCGGCGCGGAAGAATTCGCCTCGCTGTTGTTGATGAACAACGGCAACGAAACGTTGCGCGCGGCGCCGTTGCCCATGGCAGCGCAGTTCGCGCCGATCTCTGCGTTCCTGTGCGATGATTTCAATCACGACGGCCGGCTCGATGTGCTGCTCGCAGGAAATTTTTTCGGCGCGCCGCCGGAGCAAGGCAGGTATGATGCAAGTTATGGTTCAATGCTCTTGGGCAATGGCGCAGGACAATTGCAAGCGGCGAGCTTGCAAGCGAGCGGGTTTGTCGCGAATGGGGAAGTGCGAGGATTGCAGGCAGTGCAAACCGCTGCGGGAGATAAGTTGATTCTCGCCGCGCGCAACAATGACACGGTGATGATTTGGAAAAAGCCGCGGTGATTTTTTACCCACGTTCAGCCGCGGTTGAGCCGTGGCTTGATTATGCCGTTGCGGGTTGGTTTCTACCGGAATTTTGCACCGTGCTCGCGCCGGCTTTCGTCTGATGCTGAAGCATCAGGCTAG
>CAYNDW010000620.1:3317-4361 GCA_964395375.1 uncultured Cytophagia bacterium | reverse complement strand
CAACGGTTTGCTGAAGATGGTGGCCGATCCGACAGGCGAATACCTCCTTGGCGTCCAGATTGTCGGGGAAGGCGCAACGGAACTGATTCATCTCGGCCAGATGGCGCTGCAATATGGGGCGACGGTCGACTCGTTTGTGGAAAACATTTTCAACTTTCCCACATTGGCCGAAACCTATCGCGTCGCAGCGCTCGATATCGTGGGCCAACGTCAAAAACGTCTGGCCTCGACCGCCGCATGAGACACATCCTGCCCCTCCGCCCGTGGCAGCAATCCAACAGCACAAAAGCGCATATCGATCGCGTTGAGAATCTGTTGTCGCAGTTCATCCCGAACAGAGGCGAGACTCTCATCGTGAAGGTACCGATCGACAGTGCCCGCCAGCCGCCGCCTCCACGCCTTGGCCGCCTGTCGCGCACCGTCAGCGGTAGTCCCTCCGTGAACGAGAATGGCACGGACTTCCTGCTCGAAAAAACCCACATGGACTTCTTCATCTTCCAAAATCGAGGTCAGGTCTGGCCGCAAAGAAACCAACAGCCTCGCAAACTCCAATCCCAACGCTTCATACCCATAGAGATGCACCGCAAGAACCCGCCACTGGCTTGGCATACGAGGCAGTGCCGTCTTGTCATGCGAACGCACTCCCAGTAGCAACTCGAATTGCTTGAGGTGTTCCGCTTCTTCCTCTTCATGACGGCGCAAGAACTGCAGCACCCCATGCGGGACGTCCTGAGCTTGCGCAGCGCGCACCGCCCACAAGGCCATGGCCTCCGCTTTCAAAAATTGCTCAAGAATCGCTCGTTCACAGGAAGGAGGAAGTGGATGAGTCATTCGCTGAATCTACTGAAACGTAGAAGAAAATCCGATACGTGCATGGAGTTAGAAGAATCCTGTGCAGCCATTACAGAACAGACCATGAGTTCCAGATCCGACTCAAAAGTATGAGCCACGTCCTTGAAGCTACGATCGGCGCAGCTAACTTGCTTTGATACAAATACTCAGGTCGATCGTGCAGATCACGCCTCATACCGCCGCATGAGGCGA
>CAYNDW010000620.1:0-3307 GCA_964395375.1 uncultured Cytophagia bacterium | reverse complement strand
AAGCATTCGTCCGATACAGTCGATCTATCATGTTGTCCCGCGCCCGCACAAGAGAAAAGAGCGCGTTGGATAATTCCAGACTGTTTGAGCTCAGCAGACGAAAGCGTTCTCTGGCAAGCTGGACTTCGGTCACTGCAGCCTTAAGTCCGTCCTTGGCGATCCTGAGCTGCTCAACCGCCGAGGTGAGGGTAACCAAGGCTTCCCGCAACTCCATCGTGATCTGTCTCGCCACCAAACTCATTTTAATTTCTTCTTGCAGGAGATGACTTCGGCTCTCGCCGATCCGCCCCTCGCGTTGCCCGCCGTCAAAAATAGGAATCGACATCGACACCCCTACATTGTAGGTGCCGGTCGAATTATCGATCTGGTTTCCGATCGCCCCATATTCTCCTTGTGCCTGGAGTGAAGGAAGCCGTTCCCCCTTGACCGCGCTGGGAGAAAGCTTCGATACCTGAATCCGCTGCTCCTGAGCTTTCATTTCCGGTCGATTGGCAAGCGCAACTGCCATGGCATGTTCTTGAGTCGGAACCGGCTCCTCAAGAGCTTTGAGCTCATCGGTGAGAAGGAGTTTCACATCGAAGTCGATTCCCAAGGCATTGACCAAAATCAGCTTGGTCCGCTCGACATCGCTCTTTGCCAACTCCAATCGCTGCCGCTCGTTTTCCAATTGAGTTTCAAGTCTAGCGGTATCGAGGCCCGTGGCCATACCTGCGCTCTGTCGGCTTTTGATAAAGGTCACAAGTTCCTTATACAGCTCCACATTCGCCGTCCGCGCGTCCGCTGTTTCGTAATGCCTCAACACATCCAGATAATGCAACGCCACAGTCGCCATCGTATCGTTCTTTGTCGTCTCGGCCTCTCCTTCTAAAACGGCCAGCGCCGCGCGCGACGCGCGCCAGCGCTGGATCAGGCTCCAACTGAAGAGCGACTGTGATACGGTGCCCCGGACATCCGCGATATCGAACGGTTGTGTGCGAGTCGGAGCGCCACCGATGGTCCCGAGAAAGAAGGTTTGATTCGTGAACTTCGAAGAACCCGCCACATTCGGCAGTAATGCGCCGAGTTGAGTTCTCGAAGCGGCGCGCACCGCTTCGATCCGTTCCTTGTACAAGCGCACATTCGGATTTTTGTCCAGAGCCGCCTCAATCGCATCCTTCAAACTCAGTTTCAAAACCGGGACTTCCTGCTGAATCTGCGGAGGCGGCTCAGCAGCCGGGATGCGCTCCACATATAACAGGCCCGCCACAAAGAATACCCACAGCGCACGTGTGTAGAGTTTCATACGATCACATTCCCCTCAGTACAAGAAGATCGTTATTTGGTCTGTCTCGTCTATTCGGTCTGTCTCGTGTGTTTAGTCGAATGACGATGCCCAGATCAACCAGAAAGACCAGATAGACTGAATGGACCTGTCATCACGGACTCTCTGCTGGAGAAGGATGGAACTCCACGGCGCAGGCTAGTCCTGCAGCAATGGCGTTATTCGGATTCGGCATTTCCAAGCGCACTCCAAACGTGCCGCTGGCGCTGTCGACGACCCTGTTTACGACGACAATTTTCGCCTGATACACCGGCTGCCCTTTTCCTTCCGGACGCACATCGGCCCGCATGCCCGTTTTCAATTTGCCGAGAAGCGAAAGAGGCGCATACACCTCTACCCGCAGGGGATCGACCTGCGCCATCTTCATCACGGGTGTCTGACGTGCCAACTCGCCTGGGGAAAGCAACCGATCTACCACCACGCCATTAATCGGACTCCGAATCGTGCGCAGATGCAGCGCGGCCACAGCTCGATGCAATTCCAGCTCTGCCAGGCGTTTATTTTCCAACGCTTCCTGGTGCGACATCTCCGCCAACGCCTTTTCTGTCTGGGCCTGATCGACATCGTGTCGGGCAATCGAGTTAGTCTTAAACAAATCCATGGCCCGTTCGAGATTTCGACTGCTGAACCCGACTTTCACCTGACTGCTCTTCAGCGCCGCCTCTGCCTCCGCCTTGGCTTTCGCCAACGCGACGGTCGCCTCTTCCAAGCTCGATTCGATCGTCACAATGACCTGTCCCTTTGTCACCCAATCTCCACGGTCCACCGGCACCGTTTGAATCAACCCTTCTACCGGCGTCCCAATGGAAATCTCCGCAGAGGGCTTGATCACGCACGCCATTTCAGCCGCCCACACGGGTGACACCGTCAAAGCACAGAGACCCGCCAAAACAATTCGCCTATATCCCACACCCAGCGGTGTCAGCAGACAGTGTCGCGCCGGCCTTACATTCTCAATTGTCGATTCCATATCCATCAGATTGTCCTATTCTATTTTTTCCCGAACCGCACGGAACACTTCAGACCAGCAGGCAATTTCAATTCCGAGTTAGGAAGCTCCATGCGCACGCCGAACGTGCCGCTCGCCGCATCCACCACTCGATCGACGACCATCACTTTCGCTGTATACTCACCGGTCAGGGGTGACTCCGGCTTGACGTGCGCCACCATGCCAACGGCAATCTTCCCAAACATCGTCACCGGGGCATAGGCTTCGACACGGAGGGGATCGATTTGTGCGATCTTGAGAATCTTTTCCTGTTTTGGAAATTCTCCAGGATGCATGAACCGTTCGACGACGACACCATTGACCGGACTCTTGATCGTCCTCAGCGCCACTTCCGACATCGTCCGCTGCAACTCCAGATCCGCGAGGCGCCGATTGGTCAACTCCGCCTGCGCATGCTGAACCGCCCCTTGCGCCCGTTCGACCCTGGTATCGAGTGTCGCCAGAATCTGGCCTTCCCTCACGAGATCGCCACGATCCACCTCAACGGTTTCCAGGAGCCCACCCACCGGTGTTGTGATGGTGATGACCACGTAGGGTTGAATCAAACAATTAAGGTCTTGAGTCGTGGCGTACGCCCTGGGCAGGGGAACCCATGCGCCGAAGACCAGAACCAGACCGATCACTCCCCATCGAATGACCACCCTCTCGCGCCTCATTCCAGCCGCCCCGAAAATCCGAGGGAGGTTTCCAACTGATCTTCATGCTTCAACAAGTCCCGGCGAATCCGAACGTGCAAGGACTCGGCGGACAATTGAGCCTGCCGCACGAGAAACGCAGCAGGCTTGCCCCGCAGCGGCTTTCCTTTCCTCACAATCATGCGAGCCATCCAACGCCAGAGCAGACGGCGCGACGTCGTCAGGAGATCATCCTCCAATGACACGACCGTCTCAAAACTACCTGGGTCCCCTTGGCGCCCGCTACGCCCATACAGCTGCCGATCGATGCGCCCGGCTTCGTGCCGCTCTGTCGCCAATACA
>CAYNDW010000619.1:0-4361 GCA_964395375.1 uncultured Cytophagia bacterium | reverse complement strand
ACGCGACCTCGGGAAAAAAGTTCTAAACCTGTCAACCTATGCTAGGACGTGACAACGGCGCGACGCCGTCTTGAGGAAGAATAAACTACTTCTCGCAATGTCATTCTGAATCCTACATCAGCAGGACGAGCTGGAAGCAATTAAAAATCCCAACGGATAAGAGCAGCCAACGGTTTCTGTTTTGTGGGCAGTTGGCTGCTTTTATCCGTTAGAGAAAAATCTTTGCCGTTCTTGCATTGCATCGAGTCATTAGAAACTAATGCTCGATATACAGCTTGTTTTGAGAGGTGCTCTGAATGCGAAGAAAGATTTCTCCAGAATGACAATGCAGAGAGCGCTTATTGAAAGAACGAAAAAGATCGCAGTTGGCTGAAGTGCATTGCTGTCTCAACCCAAAGGAATTTTGTTATGCGCCTAAGAAAGTGGCTCGCGCCATTGTTGCTTCTCGCCGCCGGTTTGATTGCGACGGCGTGTAACAAGCAAACCGCGACACCAACCAAAGCCAATGCAAACGCTAATCCCCCCGCGTCCGGTTTCAATGCCGCGGCCTCGGATGCGAAAGCCCTCGCGCTTGCCGATGAAGTCATGCTCAAACTCGGCGGCAGAGAGAATTGGGACAACACGCATTACGTGGTGTGGCGCTTCTTTGGCCGGCGTTTGCACGTGTGGGATAAATGGACCGGCAATGTTCGCGTGGAGCGCACGGACGAAACCGTGCTTATGAATATCAACACCAAACACGGCCGCGCGTGGAAGAACGGCATCGAAGTGACGCATCCCGATTCGTTGGCGAAATCTTTAAAGGGCAGCTATGAAGCGTGGGTGAATGATTCGTATTGGGTGTTCATGCCGTACAAACTGAAAGACAGCGGCGTGACTTTGAAATACATGGGAGAGGGGAAGATGGCGGACAGCACGGCAGCGGAGATTTTGCAATTGACGTTCGAGAACGTGGGCGTGACCCCGCAGAACAAATATCTCGTCTATGTTGATAAAACCACCAAGCTCGTGGGGCATTGGGAATATTTTACCAATGCGACCGATGAGAAGCCGCGCGTGTCGAATGTGTGGGGCAATTGGCAGCGATATGGCAACATCATGCTCTCGGATGATCGCGGTCGCGGCAAGCACACAGACTTTGCAGTGTTCGAGACGATGCCCGCAACTGTGTTCACGGATCCCACGCCGGTGGATTGGCAGGCGTTGAAAGCGCAGGGGCAGAAGGATTGAGGGGCGAACTAGAAGCGGATCAATGTTCCGAGTTTCTTCAGCGTTTCAGCGATCACTGCTTCGGGAAGCTTGCAAATGAATTCTGCTTCCCGAGTTCTCCAATCTAAACTTTTGACTTGATCCGAGAGCACGACGCCGGTTACTTTTAATCCTGAAGGGATGGCAACCTCGAAAGGATATCCCTTTTGGTGAGAGGTGATCGGGCAGAGAATAGCCAACCCCACTTTACCATTGTATGCCGCGTGCGAAATAATAAGCGCTGGGCGCCTTCCGGCGTGCTCGTGCCCGGCTTGTGGATTAAGCGATATCCATACAACGTCGCCACGATCCGGCACATATTCCTTCTTTTTCACCAAACCTCCTTTCCAACCGCCTTTCCGGTGTCGTGCTCGCCATGAATGTTCTCTGCGGTAATGCCGGACAAGAGTTTTTCGAGAGTGAATTCTTCTTCGGCAACCGGCGTCGCTACGATGTTGCCTTTGATTAAAGCCAATTTGACCATCGAGCCGTTTTGAATTTTCGTGTCTGAGGCGATAGCCTTGGGGATGCGAATGGCGAGGCTATTGCCCCATTTTTGAACTTGCGTCAACATACTAAATTCTCCTTACGTTTCTACAAAGATTATACGTCAGTCGTCGGCAGAATGCAATTGGATTTTAGAAATACTTCGGTTCACGAGCATACGCTCGTTGTGGCGCCTTCAGGCGTTTCGTGTTTTTAAACGAGAATGCCTGAGGCCTCACGACGACCGTTTGACATTTCCCCTTTTCGAATATATATTGCACGCCGATGACACGACCGGAAGAGATCGGCTGCCTACTCATTCACGGCTTCACCAGCAGTCCCACCGAAATGGCCGGGCTTGCTGTAACGCTGCGCGCACAAGGCTATCGCGCTCAGCTTCCATTATTGCCCGGCCATGCGTCGCGCGCGGAAGAACTTTCCCATGTCAAACATCAGGATTGGATTGCCGCGGTGGAATCGGCGCTGCAAAACTTGCAAGCGATCACGCGCAAACAAATCGTGATCGGCCAATCCATGGGCGGCGTGTTGGCGTTGCATCTGGCGGCGAACTTCGATTTCGCCGCGGTCGTTGTGCTCGCGCCTGCGCTCAAGCTGGTGGCGTGGAAAGAATGGGGCATTCGCTTCGCTGCGCCGTTCAATCTCACGCGGCGCAAACGCCATGGCCCGGACGTGTGCGATGACCAGGGCCGCAAGCTTTTAGATAGCTATATGGAATATCCGCTCCTCGCCACGCGCGAAGTGTTTCGTTTGCAACGCCGCGTGCATGAGGAGTTAGGCCGCATCACCATGCCCTTGTTTGTCGCGCATTCGCGGCAAGATCATACCGTGCCCGTGGAAAATGTCGCATTCCTTTTGTCGCGGATCAATTCCACCTACGTCGAAAAAATGATCGTGCAAGATTCTTATCATGTGCTCACGGTTGATCATGATCGTGAGCGCATCTTCGCCCGCATTCATGATTTTATCAAGAGCGTCGCATGAGCCAACCGCACACGAAACCACCAGGCCGTTTCCGCACGCTGCACGAGCTTAAAACGTTGCTGCCTTATCTGCGCACCTATCGCAGCCGTGTTGTTTGGGGCATGGGCTTTGTCATCGCCACCAACGTCTTCGCGCTTTTGTTGCCGCGCGTGTTGCAAGAAGCCATCGATGGTTTGGAAAAAGAGCTCAGCAGCACGCGTCTGCTCTGGGCTGCCGGAGTGCTGTTGCTCGTCTCCGCGGGCGAAGGCCTCTTTCGCTATTTAATGCGGCAAACCATCATCGTGGTCTCGCGGTTGGTGGAATATGATCTGCGCAACGACTTCTTTCGGCATTTGCAAAGCATGGCGCGTTCGTTCTATCATCGCCATTCCACCGGCGATTTGATGGCGCGCGCCACGAACGATCTCAACAGCGTGCGCACCGCGCTCGGACCTGGCATAATGTATTCCGCCAATACTCTCATCGTCGGCCTCGGCGCGTTTGCGGCGATGATGTACATGAACAAAAAGCTCACCCTGCTCGCGATGCTCACCTTTCCCGTGATGGTCATTATCGTCAATCGCACCATGGGGAAAATTCACTCGACCTACGAGCGCATTCAAGCGCAATTTTCAAAAATCACCACGCGCGTGCAAGAGAACCTTTCCGGCATTCGCGTGATCAAAGCGTATCTGCGCGAAGATTTTGAGATCGAACAATTCTCCGCGCTGAATCAGGTCTACATGCAGGAAAACGTTTCCCTGGGAAAAGTTGAAGGCGTGCTCTGGGCGGGCATGGGATTTCTTTCCGGTTTCGGCGTACTGCTCTTGTTGTGGGTCGGCGGACTCGAGGTCATTGATGGAAATTTGAGCAAGGGCCAGTTCGTCGCCTTCTTTACTTATCTCGGCATGCTGACCTGGCCGATGATCGCGCTCGGCTGGGTCATTAATGTCGTGCAGCAAGGCACCGCTTCCATGGGCCGTTTGAATAGAATCTTTGAAACCGCGCCGGAGATTCGCGATGGCGAGCACACCGAGCGCTCCCTCACAAAGCTGCGCGGCGAGATTGAATTTCAAAACGTGGGTTTTGCTTATACCGAGCACACTTGGGCCTTGCGCCGGCTCAATCTCAAAATTCCCGCGGGCATGACGCTCGCCATTGTCGGCCACACCGGCAGCGGAAAATCTACTTTGGTGAATTTGATTCCGCGGTTGTTAGACACCAGCGAAGGCCGTATTCTGATTGACGGCCACGACATAAAAAAAATTCCGCTCGCAGTTTTGCGCCAAGAGATCGGCTTTGTGCCGCAAGAGACGTTTCTTTTTTCCGAAACGATACGAGAGAACATCGAATTTGGCGTGAACGAGGGCGACGGCACGTCCATGATTTCATCAGCAAAAATTGCACGTTTGCACGAGGAGGTAGAAGGCTTCGCGGAGGGTTATAATACGATGCTCGGTGAGCGCGGCATCAATCTCTCCGGCGGGCAAAAGCAACGCGCCGCCATTGCCCGCGCCGTATTGCGCCAGCCGCGTATTCTTATTCTCGACGATGCGCTCTCTTCCGTTGACACTTACACCGAAGACGCGATCTTGCAGGGCCTGCGCGGCGTCATGCGTGAGCGCACGAGCATCATAATCTCGCAT
>CAYNDW010000618.1:0-4361 GCA_964395375.1 uncultured Cytophagia bacterium | reverse complement strand
AGGCGGGCGAAAATGAGATGCAAAATTCAGGTCGTAAAAAGATTCCTTCTGAATGACAGGAGGAGGGATGCGCTTCACATTGTCAAACTTTACAAGCTTACTTTGAGAATGGCAGAGTGCCCGGACTTTGCAAATGCCGGTGCAACGCCAATGCGGCAACACTCACAACGGCTCTTTAACTTTTTTCCCCTCGCGTTTCACGATATAAGCCGGCACTCCCACCACCGTGCAATTGGGCGGAACGTTTTTCAACACGACCGCATTCGCGCCGACGATGGCATTATCTCCAAGGGTGATGCCCCCAAGGACTTTCGCCCCCGCCGTAATTGTGACATTATCGCCAATCGTCGGGCAATCGCTGCCGGCAATAAAGCCGATGGTGACTTGTTGATTGATCCAACAATTTTCGCCGATGCTCTTTGCGGTGATGATGGTGCTGAATCCGTGTTGAATAAAAAGGCCGGCGCCAATCACCGGCGTGTAAAGGTACAACGTGTCCATCGGCGCATAAAGCCAGCGCGCTAGTGTGAGAAAAAGTCTGCCCACCAGTTTCTGAGGTTCGCTCGCAAGACGATAATAGAACAAGTTGCGGTATTCTTGATAAAACCGCATCAGCCAAACCAAATTTTCCCATTGGGAAACACGCCGGCATGGTTCGTTTCCGACGACCTGCATCCAGCGCGCAATGTCTTTTGCAATAACGGCCTGCGCGGGAGAAGTTCGAAAAAGAATAAAATGAAGAACCGTTTTTATCTTATGGAAGTAGCGAATTATTGTTCGAATGGTAGAATGACTATTCATCGGGAGGCTAATCGAGAAATTGGCGGCGTTGCATGGCGCTGGCATAAACCGAAAGGGGCGGCATTTTTTGCGCTGCGCTTCATTGCGCCCGGCATTATCAAGTTCAATCTGATTAAATACTCGCGAGCGGAGAAACTGCGTAAACCCCACCCCATTAAAATCTTAAAACCCGAGGCCGTGCTCATGTGAAACCGAATTTCCCGCAACACGTTCTTGCCACCGCAATATTCTTGTGGGCGTTTTGCCTCGTCACGCTTCGTGTTCCTGGAGCGCAACATTTTGTTCCAGCCCGCGCCTCGCGATCCTGCCTTTTGCAAAGAAACGTTGCGGCTGAAAATTTAGCCTGCATGAAATTTTTCGATTCACGCCGCGCGCACGCGGCAAATCAATAGATCACAAGCGCTCCTTCCCGCTGAAATCCCCGGGTTTGCTATGGCATTCCTCTTGCGTTATGCCACCGCGACAATGAAAGTGTCTGCAACGACCATTTAATAAAAAGTTTTTCTCATACACTTTGAACTCGCTTAATTAGCCCCGAGGAAAATATGCCAGGTATCTTAGGTATCGTCCAAACCGGAATGCGTTCCGAGACCGCCAATCGCGCCATTGATCACATGATTGGACCGTTGATCCATTTTCCGTGGTATCAATGGGCAAAAGAAAATTGGCAGGGCGCGACGCTGGGTATTGTCAGCCTCGGCACCTTTACGCGCATGCCGCGTTGCGTGATGAGCGAAAACAAACGCCACATGCTTGCCTTCGAGGGTGAGCTGTATAACGCGGCGGAGCTGCAAAAGGAATTGGGCTTAAATAATCTGCCGGGAGACGCCGCGGACATTCAGGCCGCCGTGGTTTTGCACGCGATGATGCGGTGGGGAACCGCGGCATTGAATCGCTTTAATGGACTCTTTCAATTGGCGCTGTGGGATTCCTTGCAACAAGAACTCCTTGTGAGCGGCGATCGTGGCGGCCTGCGCCCGATTTACTACGCGCAGCACAAAGACAAGCTAGCTTTTGCGCCGGAAGTCAAAGCCTTGCTCACGCTGCCGTGGGTTTCGCGGGACATGAATTACCACGGCATACTTAGTTTCTTGCGTCATGGTTTTTGCACCGGTCCGCGTACTTTTTTTCAAGACGTGCGCACTTTGCCGCCGGGCTCGTTTGCCGTGTTCCGTCAAGGGCGATTGGAAATTCAGCGTTACTGGAAAATGGATTTTCAAGCGCACGCGCAGGGTAATGAAAAAGAAATGCAACGGCGTTTCGTGGAGACGTGGACGGAAGTCATGCAGGAGCAAAGCCGCGGTGATTATCAACTCGGCTTGCCCTTAAGCGGCGGCGTTGATTCACGCCTGATCTTGTCGGCGTTGTCCGCGCAACAGCGGGACGTGATGACGTTTACCATCGGCAATCCCGGATGCAAGGACGCCGAAATTGCGCAGCGCCTCGCTGAAATCGCGGGCTATCCCAATCTTTTTAGCCCGATCGTGTCCGGCGAAGCCGCGACGAGCCTCGAGCGTTCGGTATACATCACGGATGGAATGTTCAATTGCTTTCACACCAACGTGCAGCGTTTGCTGCCCAGCCTGGCCGAGACCGTGAACATTATCTACGACGGCATCACGCCGCTCGACAGTTTGTATGATCCCGAGGATCTGCTCTGGCGCCGGCTTCTGCGCCAAACCGATCCCGCGCGCTGGCTGCGCGCCGAAGTCGATGGTCAGAAGGTAAATGCCTTTGCGCTTGGATCACATCTGCACGTTGATTTAATCCATGCGGAGGCGCAGTCGAACTTTCGCCCCGAGGTCGATTTTATCGACGAATTTGTGCGCGCGCAACCAAGAAAGCCGAATGACTCGCCGGCGGTGGTTGATTTGTTTTGGCTGGAGGAATTTCAACATCGCTTTTCAGCATTTGGCCCTCACCTGCTGCGCACCACCGTCGAAGTGCGCTGCCCGTTCTTCGACAAAAGAATGCTGGATTTAATGAGCACGTTAAGCCCGCTCCAGCGCAGTTCCGACAAGCCGCTGCAACGCCATGCGATCCACGCTTTGACTCCGGCGCTCGCGCGCATTCCATGGGAGCGCACGGGCTTGCCGTTGACGGCCGGCTCCGGCAAAACACAACTGCGGCGCGCGACCAGAGCTTTGCGCCGGCGCGGCAACCGCTGGTTGCGGCGACAAAACTCGGCAAACGCCAACAAGATGATCGACTTCGATGAAATGATTCGGATTTCGCCGGAGTTGCAGAAAAAAATTAGCGCGACCTTGCTCGAGCGCTCGCCGGAAAGCTCGGGTCTGTTCAATCGCCAAAGCCTGCGGGGCCTGCTCGACGGACATATGCATCAGACCGGAAACTTCGCCGAAATGATCGGCCGGATCCTTACGGTTGAGCTTTGGCACAAGCATTTTGTTCACGAGGCTAGGCACGAGCCTCGCGTCGTGACGGCAAGTCCAGAGCGTGTCTACCAGATGACGGAATAAAATTTTTAATGCTTCAACCTTCGGAGTGATCATGTTATTCACATCGTATGAATTTCTCGTTTTCTTCCCCCTCATCGTCATGATGTATTTCTTGACGCCCATAAAATGGCGCTGGCTGCTGCTGCTCGCGGGGAGTTGCTATTTCTACATGTGCTGGAAACCCGAGTACATCGTCTTGATGATGTTTCCCAGTTTCATCGATTATTACGCGGCCCTCAAAATGAGCGCGACGCCGGACCAAGCCAAACGCAAGAAGTATCTCTGGCTGAGTCTCGTAACCAATCTCGGTCTCTTGTTCGTTTTCAAATATTTCAACTTTTTCAACGAGAGCGCGCGCGCGCTTTTCGACTATCTCAATTTGTCTTATGCCGTGCCCATGGTCAATCTTCTGCTTCCGGTTGGCATCTCGTTCTACACTTTTCAAACGTTGAGCTACACGATTGACGTTTACCGCGGCGTGATTCAACCGGAACGCCATCTGGGCAAATTCTCTTTGTACATTACTTTTTTTCCGCAACTCGTTGCCGGCCCCATTGAGCGCTCGAGCAATCTTTTGCCGCAATTGCAGAGCTTGCGCTCCAAGTTTGATGTTGACCGCGTCACCGACGGCTTGCGCCTCATGCTCTGGGGCTTTTTCAAAAAAGTGGTAATCGCCGACCGGCTCGCCGCCTCCGTCAATCTCGTCTACAATAATCCCGGCGAATATTACGGCCTACAGATAGCGCTCGCGACGATCTTCTTTGCCTTTCAGATCTTTTGCGACTTTTCGGGTTACTCCGATATCGCCATCGGTGCGGCAAAAATTCTCGGCGTGGACTTGATGAAGAATTTCGACAAGCCCTATTCGGCCCAATCGATCTCCGAGTTTTGGAAAAGATGGCACATCTCGCTTTCGACCTGGTTCAAAGATTACGTTTACATTCCGCTCGGCGGCAATCGCACGATCAAATGGAGATGGTACTACAATCTGTTCATTACGTTTCTCATCAGCGGACTCTGGCACGGCGCCAATTGGACGTTTGTGATTTGGGGCGCGCTGCATGGATTCTACTTGGTGTTCGCCCTCATTTCGCGGCCCTA
>CAYNDW010000617.1:0-4361 GCA_964395375.1 uncultured Cytophagia bacterium | reverse complement strand
CGGCGCGCTGAATAAAATTTGCAAGTCGCTCAGTGCTCTGGAGCAAGAAATTGAGTGCGAACCTTCTGCTTTTGAAATAGCGGATAAAGTAGAAATGTAGGCGTTCGAAGTTGCCGACACGCTGAAAATTTCCGGCAAACACGTGTCATTAGATGCGCCGTTTAACCAAGACGAAGAAAGCCGTTTGTTGGATGTTTTGGAAAATTCAGAGTTGCCCTCACCCGACAACTTTTTAATGAACGAATCTCTCAAAATCGAAGTAGAGCGCGCATTAGAAACTTTAACCGAGCGCGAAGCTGAAGTCATTAAATTGTACTTCGGGCTTGGCCGAGAGCATCCGTTGACGCTGGAAGAAATCGGTGAAATGTTCAAACTCACGCGCGAACGGGTTAGGCAAATCAAGGAAAAGGCCATTAAAAGATTGCGCCATGCTTCGCGGAGTAGACCGTTACGCAGCTATCTCGGATGATGAAATCGAGGGCTAGCCGCGAGCCTTATCTATGGAGACAGGAGAGATTTTACCCAGAGTCTCTCCGCAAATGCTCCGGCATGCGTCTATCAGTTTAGCTAAACAACATTGCGTCATGCAGACAGTTAGCGGCGTGTGACAATATAGTCACCCTGAAAATCTTTCTGCTTGACATCTCACGGTCATGGGGCTATATTTTGCCCGCTTCGTGAATAAGACTGCGGTAATTGCATCGAAGAAGAAAAGCGATTCCAGGTTTATGACTAGGATGATAGCAAAAGTTCTCCGGAGGAAGAGTTGTGCGGTGGCAGAAGGGCGAAAAAATGAGTTGGCCCTCGGCTCACTTCGCACGGCAAAACATGGTGTAGTAGCTGATTGGAAAAACCATGACACCCGAGCATTCTAAGGAGGAAGGAAAATATGCGTGAAAAGAAAGTTAAGTTGATTCTATTTTCGCTACAGGGGTCTGAAGTTCAAACTGTAAATCTGTCTTGGAAGAGGATTCTTTCCATCATGTTCTCATCATTTGTCGTTATGCTGCTCATGGTCGGTTCTTCGATCGCTTTGTTTACGGATTTCTATAAAGACCAGCGTATTACGCGACTGCTGCGTTCCAATCAAGCGCTGTCGAATCAATTACACCACATGAGCAATAAGGTCACACAGATTGAAGGCCGCATGCAAGTCATCGAACAAAACGATGATAGCTTGCGCATCATTTCCGAATTGCCGCGCATGGAAGCCGACGTGCGCAAAGTCGGCACCGGCGGGCCATATGGCGAGTTTGTCGATATTGATTTAAACTCGCTGCCGGATGATCTGAGAAGCCAGACGCAGAAAGTGAACTCACTGCTTTCGGAAATCGAAGGCCGGATTGACATTCACAATCACAATGCCGATCAAGTCGAGCAAAAGATTAAACAGAATGTGGCGCAATTAAAGCACACGCCTTCGATTCGACCGGTGCTGCGCGAACTTAGCCGCATTACCGATTCCTACGGCATGCGCATTCATCCGCTGGTGGAAAAGAAGAAACATCATGACGGTCTGGATATCGCGGCGGAAGTGGGAACCGATGTTTATTCCGCGGCCGCTGGTGTTATCACGCGGGCGGAAGCGAATTATAAACCCGGCTCTGGTTATGGCAAAGTGATCGTGATTGATCACGGTTACGGCTATAAAACATTATATGGACACCTCTCGAAAGTTATGGTGCGAGAGGGTGAGCGCGTCGATCGGTGGCAGATCATCGGGCTTGTCGGAAAAACCGGATTGACCACCGGCTCGCATCTCCATTTCGAAGTGCATCTCAATGATACGCCGGTTAATCCGATCGACTATATCATTGATTGAGCTTCGCCTGAAAATTGCAAAGCGCTGCTCCTGAAAAGGGAGGGCGCTTTTTTTTTGCCCGTGGCTCCGAGCGGCGCTAAACTTGACACACGCACGCTTTTATCGTATATTCGCGCGCTTAAAAGCCGATAAAAAATCGCGTTTCACGTTGCAGTATTTTCGCGCAACGACGCGCCCCAATCTCAGATGTGATGCGGGATCTCCGATTTTCCTGCGCGACCTAGGCGGATTGCATGTCACAGCTATCCATCCCGCTGGCATTGCCAGAGAGTTTTTCCGTTGCGAGCATCGTGCAAGACTTGAACGCGAATCAACGCGCGGCCGTCCAGTTTCTGGGCCGGCCGCTCGCCATTATTGCCGGCGCGGGCACGGGAAAAACGCGCGTCATCACGCATCGCATCGCTTACCTCCTCGCCTCCCACAACGCCCATCCCCGTCAAATCCTCGCGCTCACTTTTACGGATAAAGCCGCCGCGGAAATGGAAGATCGCGTGGAGAAGATGCTGCCCTATGGTTTCGCCGAAGTCACGATTTCCACGTTTCACGCGTTCGGCGATAGCCTCGTGCGCGAGTTCGCCGTTGATCTCGGACTCGATCCTGATTTTCGTCTGCTCTCTTCCGCGGAGCAGGCGCTTTTTCTTCATGAGCATCTTTTCGATTTGCCGCTCCACTATTATCGCCCCCTCAGCAATCCCACAAAATTTTTGCACGAACTGCTGCGCCTTTTTAGCCGCCTCAAAGATGAGGACGCCACGCCGGAAGAATATCTCGCCTATGCCGAGCCTCAAGCCGCGCAAAATTTTGACGATCCCGCGCAACGGCGCGCAGCCGACAAACAACTCGAACTCGCGCGTTGTTATCAAGCCTATCAACAGCTCATGACGCGGAAAGGCTATGCCGACTTCGGCGATCAAATCGCGTTAAGCACGCGCCTGCTGCGCGAGCATCCCGACGCGCGCCGCAAGCTGCAAGAGCGCTTTCAATATGTGCTCGTGGACGAGTTTCAAGACACCAACTACGCGCAGTTTCAGCTTGTGAAAGAACTCGTCGCGCAGCATGGCAATCTCACCGTGGTCGCGGATGACGATCAATCCATCTATAAATTCCGTGGCGCTGCGATCAGCAACATTTTAAACTTTAGCGAAACGTATCCGCACGCACATCATATCGTGCTCACGGAAAATTATCGCTCCACGCAAACGATACTCGACACCTCCTATCGTTTGATTCGGCACAATGATCCGGATCGCTTGGAAGTTCAGCAGCAAATCGACAAGCGGCTCACCACGACGAAAAGCGCGGGCGGACCGGTGGCGCATTTGCACTTTGATAGCCAATTGACCGAGTCGGAACAAGTCGCGCAAAAGATAGCCGAGCGTGTGCAGAGCGGCGAGCGCCGCTTTGGCGATTTCTGTGTGCTCGTACGTTCCAATCATGCCGCCGATCCGTTTTTGCGCGCCTTTGAATCCGCGCAGATTCCCTATCGCTTCTCCGGCAATCGCGGCTTGTTTCAGCGGCAGGAGATTCGTTTGTTGCTCGCCTTCATGCGCAGCTTGGTGAATCCTTATGATCATCAAAGCCTCTATCAACTCGCGCTCTCGGAAATCTATCGCGTGCCCATGTCCGATCTGCAGCATTGCTTGGCGTTGCATCAAACCACGCATCGCAGCCTCATGAGCATTTTCAAAAATCCCGAAAGGCCCGAAGGCGAAGAGCCGCTCTCGCTCGAAGGCCGCGCCACGATTGCGAAGTTCGTCGCGGATTATGAAAAATATCTCGAACTCTCGCGCAGCGCGCCCGCTTATGCGCTGCTCTACAACTTTCTCAAAGAGTCCGGCTATCTCGCGCAACTCACCGCGGCAGATGCGCTGGAAGGCGATCAAAAAATCCGCAACCTCGCCAAGTTCTTCAACACCGTGCGCAGCTATGAGCATTTCACCGAGCCGGGCGATCTCGCGTTCTTCGTGCGCCATCTCGATCTGCTCCGCGATTTCGGCGATGATCCCGGCACGGCCGACGCGGACTTGCATGACGACGCGGTGCAAGTCATGACCATTCACAAAGCCAAAGGGCTGGAGTTTAAGGTCGTGTTCATGGTCGGTTTGGTGGAAAAACAATTTCCCAGCGTAACGCGCAGCTCGACGATTGACTTGCCCGAGGCCTTGATCAAAGATAAATTGCCCGAAGGCGATTTTCATCTGCAAGAAGAACGGCGCTTATTTTATGTCGCCATGACGCGCGCGCAAGAGGAGCTTTACCTCACCAGCGCAAGAGATCACGGCGGCGCAAGGCCCAAACGCGTGAGCCGTTTTGTATATGAAGCATTGGAAAACCCGGAGCGCGACGAAGAAGTCGCGAAGCCCTCGCCCCTAGTTGCGCTCGCGCGTTATGAAGAAGAACCCGCGCCGGTAAAATCGCCGCGCGCGCCGCTTGTCGAAGACGAGCCTCTCGCACTCGACCCGCATAAAATCGACGATTATCTTTCCTGCCCGCTGCAATACAAATATCGCCACGTGCTGCACGTTCCGACGCCGGCGCA
>CAYNDW010000616.1:0-4377 GCA_964395375.1 uncultured Cytophagia bacterium | reverse complement strand
CGAAAGTGCATCTTGCGCAACGCAAAATATTTAAATTGAAAACACAACTCCGGCGTGATATACGGATTCGGCTGCTGCTCATGCGGCAACGTAATATTCAAGCCGATGGATTTGGCGCCCGCCTCAAACGCCCCGCGATTCGCCGCTTCCATAATGCCCGGCCCGCCGCCGGTGACCACCACGAAATCGCAATGCCCGTCGATTTGACACGCGGAAGAAACGATGCGGCTGAACTCGCGCGCTTCTTCGTAGTAGCAAGCGTTCTCCCGCATGAGCTGGGCTTGCGCAAGGCCTTGCTGCGTGCGTCGATCCTCCGGATGCTGCGCCGCTTCGTTCGCAACTTTTTGAAAATTTTTCTCCGCGTCTTCTTGGCTCAGCAAACGCGCGCTGCCAAACACGACAATCGTGGATTGCACATTGTGTTCGTTGATGATGATTTCCGGTTTGAGCAGTTCCAACTCCAAACGCACCGGACGCAGATCGCTGCGTTTCAAAAACTCGACGTCTTCGAAGGCCAGACGATAGGAGGGGGAATTAACGATACGACGCAGATTTTCTTCGCGATTCATAATTTCCTTTGTGAACAACGCTATTTTTTGCGCGACCATTCGCCGGAGGGCAATTGCAGCCACTCGCCGGGCTTCGCGCTGTCGCGCTGCAATTGCGCAAAAGCAGTTGCAACCTCCGCGGGGGTGGCGGATTGCACCGCGGGATTGATGGCAGCGATGCGCTGCAGAATGATTTGGCGATCGCGATTTTCCTCCGCGACGACTTGCGCGACGAGCTTGCGATAGGCCACATCTTTTTGCAGGCGTTCGAGCGCGCGCAATTCGAGCAGGCCGTTGTTGTTCTCGCCCACTGCGCCGTCGCGCTTAAATTCTTCCACATCGTCTTTGTTGAACTCGCGATTTTGCACTGCGGCAAGCACGGCGCGTTTTTCTTGGGATAACGTGATTTGACTATCGGGACTGGCGGCGCGCACGGAAGCCACCATCCACACATCTTCTTGCACCTGGCTATACGTGCCGAGGATTTGATTCTCCAGCGCGGTTTTCTCACCGGTGAATTTCACTTCGGGCGTGTTGATCGTGCAGGCGAAGAAGAGCGTTGCGAGTAATGAAAGTTTTGCGAACGACCGTGCGACACCCCCCTGGGCCCCCTCAAGGGGGGAATAGTCGGAATACGTGCGCGAATAATTCCCCCTTTGAGGGGGGATTAAGGGGGGTGTTGCTAGCGAGCGCGATTTCAAAGCGACGACTCGGCGGCGAGTAAAGACCTTTTTCATAGCAACCTCACGGAATTTTTTGCACCATAAAATTTCTACGAAGCATGATAAAAAGACTGCGTCTGCGATGCAAGAATTTTCATTTGTATCGCCGCGCGCATTTAACTATCTTCATACGCACTCAAACACGAACTCAGCGATGCAACCCAATACCGCAATCCCGATTCTTCATGCACTCCTTCCCTCAGACCGTCTCCCTCTTCATCCCCTGCCTTGTGGATCAAGTTTATCCCGAGATCGGTCTTGCGATGGCAAACGTGCTGCGCCGCGCCGGCGTGCGCGTGGAATATGACGCGCGGCAAACGTGTTGCGGCCAGCCCGCGTTCAACGCGGGCTATCGCAATGAAGCGCTGCAAGTCGCGCAGCATTTTCTCGAGATGTTCGCGGATAAACCGGCCCTCGTTACGCCTTCTGGCTCGTGCGCGGCGATGGTGCGGAAATTCTATGCGCACTTATTTGCCGAACATCCACGCCGCGACGAAGCGTTGGCGCTAGGCCCGCGTGTATTTGAGTTTTCGGAATTCATGGTGCATCAGCTTCAGCGGATTGCAGTCGGAGCAACCTATTCGCGCAAAGTCGGTTTTCATAATTCCTGCCATAGCTATCGCGAGTTGGGAATCGGCGCCGAGCCTTTGGCCTTGTTGCGCGAAGTGCAAGGCCTCGAGTTGATCGAGTTGCCCGGCGAGCCGGTGTGCTGCGGTTTCGGCGGCCTGTTCTCCGTCAAATTCGCGCCGATTGCTTCCGCCATGACCAATAGCCGCCTCGAAGCCTTCGAAAAACTCGGCGTCGAAACCATTGTCTCGAACGATCCCGGCTGCATCATGCAAATGCGCAAAGAAGCGTTTGCGCGAGGAATGAAGTTGGAGATTTTGCATCTCGCGGAAGTGTTGAGTCAAGTTTGAGGGGGGATTGAATCTACCAATGGTTCAACCCAAAGTTTTATGTCGCGGTGCTTTGGGGGTGCGCATTTAAACTAGCGCCAATACCGTTCATTCAAGCAGGAAAGTATCCGTGCGTTGGTTGTCATGCCCAAGTGCTTTAATCGAGCTTCAACTAGGAGTGACGAAAATGGTTTCCCGCTAAAAGCATGCGGAGATGACTCCTTGAATGAACGGTATTGAAACGAACCCATCTCTGAATGCTCGGCCTGCTCAAAAAAAATCTTACCCCAGGATTCTATTCGCGCGCTCATCCGCGAAAACTCTTTCGCACTTCCGCGGCTTCTTGCAAAAGAATTTTACTTATTCCGGCCAACGGCCCGGCCAACACCAATCCCCACACGCCGCCCAGGCTTCCTCCCACTAACAATGCCAGCAAAGCTTCCAACGGCTGCAAGCGCGCTTCTACTTTGAACCGCGCGGTCGACCAGAAAATATTCGCGAGCAACTGCAGCGTCGCCAGCGCGAGCATAATGCCAAATACGGCGTGGAGCGAGTTCGTGGTATTGAGGCCCGCGAGCAGCAGTGGAACGGCGCCGGCCAATGCGCCCCAATAAGGAGTCAACAACGTGAGCGCGCCAAACACGCTCATCAAAAAAACGCCGCGCAGCCCCATGAGCGAGAATGCCGTGGCGAGTAGCATACTTGCGCCTAGGGCAAACAGAACTTGCGCGCGCGCAAAACGTCCGAGGCGCGGCGTGACTTTTTCAAACCACAACATGCTCGATTCCAATTGCCGATTCGGCAAGGCGGCTACGATCGTGCGGCGCGTGCGCTCGCCCCATTGCAGCAGATAAAAAATCGCGGCAGCGACAATGACGTAGCTAGCCAAACTCGAAAGCAACGCGACCTCCAACGCAAGTCCGGCTTGCATGAACGCGGAGACGATGGGCGTCAGCTCGGCTTGCAGTTGCTGGAGTATGCTTTTCGTCCGCAGCCAGGGCAAGGCTTGCAACAACAACACGCTCAATTTGGTCGCAACTTTTTCCGGAGCAGAGGCATTGAGCGCGGCGTTTAGTCGCGCGAGGTCTTTGGTGATGATCGGCGTGAGCCAGTAAAGCAGCGCGGCCACGAATGCCGCGAGTAAAACTAGGGCAAGAAAGCACGCCAACGCGCGCGGAATTTTTCGTCGCGTGCAATAGCGCACCAACGGTTCGAGCGTGGCCGCGCCCGCCACGGCCGCAGCCAAATGCAAGGCCACGACCACGAGCTGGCTGAGCAATAAAAGCACGACGCCTAACACAAGCCCCGGCAGCACCGGGGAGGTCCGTGGTGGCTCCGTTTTCTCGAATGCAGGTAAAGGTTGGGAACTAGGGGCAGGTGCTACAGCTAGCGCGGGTTGTTTGCGGCGCGCAGTGACTTTAAACACGTCCCGCTGAGGTGTCATACTTGCTGTTCACTTCCAGAGGAATCGCAATGGCTCGAACGCATTGCAGGTGCATGCGATTACAAAATGATGTCCGAGCGATCGAGCTGCGCGCGCAGCTTTTGCATTTCCGAATTGTTGTGCTTCAAACGCTCGCCGATGATGAGGGCGAGTTGAAAAAGAAATTTGTTGCCCAAACGCGGCTTGCGTTCGAGCAGGCTGAAGAGATCCGGGCGAAACAGCCCGAGAATCTTCGTAGCCTCTTTTGCCAGCGCCGTGGCCGAGCGCGGCGACTCGTCCAACAACGCGAGTTCGCCGAAGAATTCGCCGTTTTGCAGCACGGCGAGCACCTTGCGCTCTTCTTGCGGAAAGTATTTGCTGATGGAGACTTCGCCGTTTTGAATGATGTACATGCCCACGCCCGGTTCGCCTTACCAAAAAATGGTTTCGCCCACTTTGAATTGGCGGCGATGAATGAGCTTTTCAAATTCGCGCAGTTCGGAGTCGGTCATGTTGCTGAAGAGCGGCACTTGTTTTAGCGTGCGCAAAACATCGTCTTCGTCGTCGGATTTTTTTCTGAAGACATTGCCCCAGAAAGAGTCGTTGCGTTTATTGCTAACGGAGTCAGGGTGATTGTTCATGGCGGCAATATATAAAACCCGCGCATAGGGAGTCAAGCGGTTTGACCTCCACCTAGATACTGTTGCGCAAACTTCACAGAATGCGCTTGGGACGCGCGCCGCGGCTAAATTTCCGATTGCATTTTGCCACCCACTTGCTAGATTGCC
>CAYNDW010000615.1:2882-4388 GCA_964395375.1 uncultured Cytophagia bacterium | reverse complement strand
TTTATCCGTTCTTGCATCAGAAATTCACCGCGGGCAAAAACGTGCGCGTCATTGCCGCGGAACCGGCCTCGTGCCCGAGTCTCACGAAGGGCAAATATGCTTTTGATTACGGCGATACCGCGGCCATGGCGCCGATTGTGAAGATGCACACGCTCGGGCATACGTTCATGCCGCCGGGCATTCATGCGGGCGGCTTGCGCTATCACGGCATGGCGCCGAGTGTGAGCGCGCTCGTCGCGCATGGCGACATCGAAGCGCGCGCGGTGCAGCAACTTGAAACGTTTGCGGCCGCGGTGCAATTCTCGCAAGCGGAAGGCATCTTGCCCGCGCCGGAATCAGCGCATGCGGTGCGCGTTGCGTTGGACCTCGCGCTGGAATGCAAACAACAAGGCCGCAAGCAAGTGATCGCGTTCAATCTTTCCGGCCACGGCCACTTCGATCTCGGCGCGTATGATGCGTATCATCGTGGCCAACTCGAAGATTACGAATATCCGACCGCGAAAGTGGAAGAGGCGATGAAACATCTTCCGCATGTGCCGGTCTAGCGCTGATTCGTCGTATGGCCCAGGCAACACCCTAAACTTAAACTTTCAAAAAGGAAAAATCCCATGGCTCAAAAAGTATACGCGCTGTTGGTCGGCATCAACGACTACGCGCCCGAAGTCGGCAAGCTCAACGGCTGCATTAACGACGTCGAGCACTTTCATGATTATTTGAAGAGCAGTTGCAGCAATCTCGCCGCGGTCGTGCTCAAAGACGGCGAGGCCACGCGCGACAATATCATCAAACAATTTCGCGCGCATTTGCGCCAAGCCCAGGCCGGCGACGTTGCGCTCTTTCAATATTGCGGACACGGCGCGCGTTGGGCCGCGGCTAAAGAGTTTAAAGAGTTTTATCCCGATGGTTGGGATGAAGGCATCGTGTGCTACGACAGCCGCCGGCAAAACGGAAATTATCCCTACGATTTGGCGGACAAGGAACTCGCGATCTTGGTGGCCGAAGTCGCGGCGAACAATCCGCATGTTGCAGTGGTTCTCGATTGCTGCCACTCCGGCTCGGGCACGCGCGACGTAGACGCATTTCGCAATCTCCGCGCCCGGCAAACGCATGAAGTGAGAGATCTGCGGCCGCTCGAAAGTTATCTCGACGGCTATTACAACAAGCAGAAGGTCATTCCCACGAGCAAACATATTTTGCTCGCGGCCTGCGATCGCCGGCAAAAGGCGCAGGAAGATCCGCGCGAACGCCGCGGCGTTTTTACCTCAACGTTGTTGGAGGTGTTGCAGGCGAACGGCGGCAATCTCAATTACGCGGATTTGTTTGTGCAATGCCGCGCCGCGGTGCGCAAGCGCGCGGACAATCAAGACCCGCAATTCGAATCCTTTAAAAACTTCAATGCCTATTCCGGCTTTCTTGGCCGCGATCTCGGACCCTCCGCGCGCCGTCATTTCTTGGTGGAATTTAATAGCCAAAATAATGCGTGGGAAGTTGAAGCCGGCGCGATCG